>NZ_JBHYIK010000038.1:0-32649 GCF_042739735.1 Amycolatopsis sp. NPDC059027
GAAATGTCCTTTGTGGATTTTTCCGTGAAGGCCTCCTTTCCGGGGCCCAGTGCCGGTAAGGAGGCCTTCACGGCACTGGGCGCGCCCGTGCCGAAACCGGCGAACGTCATTTCCCGGAATCGCCGCAGGACCGGTCCCGGGGAAAGGACCTAACCTGACGCGATGCACCAGACGCGGCCGGAGAACAGGCGGAGCAGAAAAGGATCTTCCCGCGAAAGCGGGAAGCGGTTCCCCTCGATGGCCGAACACGGGTAGCCGCGCGTGACGACCGCTGCCACCATCCGGGTGGACATGGGCCCCTGCGACGACGCCGGTGTGTCAAAAGCCGCAACGCGCCGCGGCGCATCGACTACAACAGCACCGTGAGCCAGGGCGGGGAAACTCTCGGGCACCGGCGGGCGACGCAGCTCGTGCGGCGGCTCATGGAGCGCGAACCGCATCGCAGCGCGACGCGCAGCCTGAGCCATCCGGTACTGGTGTTCGAGGGCGCGAGAGGCTGCGGCAAGACGGCATTGGCCGACACGCTCGCGCACCGGTTCGGAGAGCGCATTCCGCACGCCCGCGTCGACTTCGAAAGGTATCGCGGGGCGACTGTGCCGAAAGTGTTGTCCTCGATCGCATTTCAGCTGGGAAAAAGGAACGAGCGGTATGGCTCGCTGCGATTTCCGTTGCTCACGATAGGCAGGATGGCGATGCGGGCCGAACTGCCGGAAAGCAGGCAGGAAGCCCGCGAAACGATCCGGCGGCTGCTCCGGTCCCGGGTCAACCTGGACGCGATGCGCGCGATCCTCTGGGAGACCGCCGACGGGCTCGCGCCGATGCTCGCCCCGGAGGACCCGATCGCCGCCATCGTGCGGGCGATGGCCCGGCTGGGGATCGAGGCGGCGCTGCGGATGGTCCGCCGCGCGAAGTCGCTGTCCCCCGACTGGTACGGCCATCGCGATCGCGACCTCCACAAGGACCCGCTCGACGTGCTGGTCGACCTCAACAGCTGGGTCAAGGACGGGCTGACCCACCAGGTGAACGAACTGCTGTGGGAGGCGTTCCTCGCGGACCTGCGGGAGGACTTCCGGACGTCGGGGCACGCGTCCGAGATGACGCTCAACTGCGTGGTGGTGCTCGACGACTGCGACACCCCGCTGGGGCAGGAGTTCGTCAACGGCCTGGTGGACGCGCGCAAGGACCGGCTGGCGCTCGGGATGGACCCGGCCGATCCGCTCACCGTCGTCGCGACGAGCCGGGGCGAACTGCTGGCGGGCGTGCCCCACCGGGAACTGATCGAGTTCACCGGTTCGGGGATCGAGCACGAGCTGACCAACGACCCGCACGACGAGCCCCACTGGTGGTGCCGGTACGCGCTGCCCGAACTGAGCGAACGCGAGACCGGTGTCCTGGTGTCGGCGCTCGCGTCGGTGCAGGGCGGCAACGTCGCGCTGATCGGGCACCACCAGCTGACGCCGATGGTGTACGGCTTCGCCGGCGGCCATCCGGCGTCGACCGCGAAACTGGTGGAAGCGATCCGCGAGCGCCCGCTCGAGCATGGGGACACGCTGATGGTGCTGCTCGACCGCGCGGAACCCGGCCGCGACCCGGACCGCCCCATGCTGGAGGACAGCCTGCGGCAGCAGCTGCTCGGCGAGTTCACCGAAGACACCTACGAAGACCTGGTCACCTGCGCGGCGGCGCGAACCAAGCAGCACGCCAGCCTGCTGGCCGCGCGTGGGGAACTCCTCGTCGGCGGCATCAACAGTTATCGCGAGATCGCCCCCGTGCTGTGGCCGCCCTCCGGCGGTGCCGGGCCGGTGGTCCTGCGGCGGCTGCTGGTGCGGCGGCTCGCCGCGCGCGGCGACGACGAGGCGGCGAACTGGGCGACGGTCGTCGACTGGTTCCGGACGCGGTGCGCGCAGGACGGCGACGAGGAGGGCGTCCTGCACTACGCGATGGCCGCCGGGGACGTCACGACCGCCTGCGAGGGCCTGCGGCAGCGGCTGGCCACCGACGATCCGGAGGACTGGGTGCGGTTGCTGCGCTCGGTGACCTCGATGCCCCGGACGGCCGGGTTCGGGTCCGACCTGCCCCCGATGGACCAGCTGCGCACCGCGATCGACAAGCGATCGCAGCGGCTGACCAGGCTGGTCGTCGCCCGGTGGATCGCCTTCGATCCGTTCGTGTCCAACCGGCGCCGCGCCCTGCACCGGCAGATCGCGGCGGACTACGACTTCGTCGCCGGGCTCGCGCAGGGCGATCCGGAACCGCTGCTCGACGAAGCCGACTACCACCGCAAGCAAGCCGAGCTGTGGAGCTGAGGAGAGACTGTGCCCGACCGCGATGTGCCCGGCCCGGAAGACGACCTCTTCCCGGACCCACCGCCTCCGGTGGGGTTCTGGCGACGGCGCTGGGTCTGGCTGCGCGACCATCGCCGCCTGGTCGCGGTGGTCACCGTGGCCGTGGTCGCCGCCGCGGTGGTGACCGCCGTGTTCTGGCCGGACAACGCCTGCGGGGGCTCGGACTCCGGCGTGCGGAAACTCGACGGCGAATGTGCCGGCGTCACCGACGGCACTTACGTCTACCACGAGTCCCTCGCCGACGTGCAGCGCAAGATCGCCGCGGAGAACGCCTCGGTGAGCGGCACCGGGCGCACCGTGACCATCGCGCTGCTGGATCCGTTGACGGTCAACGAAACCTCGGCCGTGACGCTCGACCAGGTCCGCACCGAGCTGGAAGGCGCGTACACCGCGCAGTACCGGGTCAACCACACCGCGGCCGTCGGCGACCAGCGTCCGCTGGTGAAACTGGTGCTGGCCAACTGGGGCAGTCACGAGCTGCGCTGGCAGACCGTCGTGGAGCAGCTGGAAGGAATGGTGCACGACCCCGAACCGCTGGTCGCCGTGGTCGGCCTGCGGCTGTCCACGGTGCAGACCGAGCAGGCCGCCAAACACCTTGCCCAGCACGACATCCCGATGGTGAGCGCCATCGCCACCGCCGACCAGCTCAACTACGGCGCCATCCGGGGGTTCCTGCGCGCGTCGCCCGCGAACGCCGAATACGTCGCGGCGCTCCAGGGCTATCTGCGGCACCATCCTGGCCTCGACTCGGCGATGATGGTCTACGACGCCAATTCCGACGTCAATCCCGATCCGGGGACGACCTCCGGTGCGGACCTGTTCACCCGCTCGCTGCGCGACGACTTCGCCGCCGGGTTCGGGAACCTGATCAGGTACCCGGCGCAGAACTACGTCGGCATGTCCGGGCCGACGGCGGCGAGCCCTGACCTGTTCACCAACATCACCACGAACGTGTGCGCGGTGAAACCGAAGGCGGTGCTCTACGCGGGCCGGGTCGTGGACTTCCCGAGTTTCCTGCAGTCGCTGCGCAACCGGGTCTGCCCGGACTCGCCGGTGACCGCGATCGTGGCGGGCGCCGATTTCGGGTCCCTGCAGCTCCGGGCGAAGGAAGCGGAACTGCGGGAGAAGAACATCAGCATCGTCTACGCGACCGAGACCGACCCGCAGGGCTGGGCGCAGGGCGCGCCCGGAACTCCCCGGTTCTTCAAGGATTTCCACGACCAGTTCGGCCGCCTCGGGTTCGCCCCTGCCGACCTCGACGACGGCGGCGCCATCTCCACCCACGACGCCCTGCTCATCGCGGCGAAGGCGGCGAGGCTGTCCACCCGCTCCCACCCCGACCACGCGGTACCGAGCCACAGCGACGTGCTCAACCAGATGCTGAACCTGAACAGCCTCGATGAGGTCCCCGGCGCGTCCGGTCAGCTGAGTTTCAGTTACCGCGCCGCGGAAAGCGGCAATCCCAGCAACAAGCCGATCCCGGTGATCGAGGTACCGTCCGCGGCGGCGGCCCAGACGGCCGAGGTCTACCACACGAAGTAACGAGATATTCCGTACGGTGGGCCATCGCACCGGGTTAGGCTGGCCGCATGGTGTCGACGGGTCAGTTCTGGACGTTCGCGGCGCTCGCCTTCGCGATGATCGTCGTGCCGGGACCGAGCGTGCTGTTCACGATCAGCCGGGCGCTGACGGTCGGTCGGCGGGAGGCGCTGCTGACCGTCGCCGGGAACGCGCTGGGCGTGTACACCCAGGTGGTCGCCGTGGCGTTCGGGCTCGGCGCGATCGTGACGACGTCCGCGACGGTGTTCACCGCGGTCAAGCTCTGCGGCGCCGCTTATCTCGTCTACCTCGGGGTGCAGGCGTTCCGGCACCGCCGCAAACTCGCCGACGCCTTCTCCGCCGAGATCAGTGTGACGCCGGGCCGCACCCTGACCGTGCTGCGGGACGGGTTCGTGGTCGGCTTCGCGAACCCGAAGTCGATCGTGTTCCTCGCCGCGATCCTCCCCCAGTTCGTCGACGCGCACGCCGGGTCGGTGCCGCCGCAGATGCTGCTGCTGGGTGTCTGTCTCCCGGTGATCGCGCTCATCAGCGACTCGGTGTGGGCGCTCATCGCGGGGACAGCGCGGGCCTGGTTCGCACGCTCGCCCCGGCGGCTCCGGCTGGTCGGGGGCACCGGCGGGCTGGTGATGATCGGCCTCGGCACGACACTTGCCTTCACCGGCCGCAAGGACTGAGCCCCCAGACGTCCGCCTGACGAGGCGGCGCCCTGACGATGTATGACTACCGGTGTCTTGTGGCCTACCGACATGGAGGCGCGTGCGTTACGAATCGGGGCCGTCCACCGACATAGGATGCGTCGGGCCGAGGCAATGGCGGAGAGCGCAGACTGAGGGGAAGAGTTGACGGAGCTGTTCGCGGAGTACCGAGACATCAGCGTAACCGACCCACTGCGGCAGGGCGACGTTCTTGAAGCGGTCGACCCATCTGCCTCGAAGTGGCAAAGGCATCTGGTCGTGATCACGGCCGACTGCGACTTCGCGCACGACAAGCATCGAGGCCGTGTGACATGTGTTCCTTTGCTAACCGCACCCGACTACCTGCTGGAAATGCAGATACCTCGTATTCGCGAGCGGTTCATGGCGAAGGTCGTCGGAGCCCTTCGCAAGACCCTGCCAGCGGACAACGGTGCGAACATCTCCGATGAGCGGCTCAGAGCTTGGCCCTGCGAGACCGACCCGAGTGAGATCATCACCGCCCTCGGCCTCGACGGCCGCGATGCCGACACCGCCAAGGCGGCGCTGGATTCAATCCGCCTCATTAGCCAGCCGACGGGGACACTTGATGAAGCCGTCGAACTCGTCGTCGCCTCGTATCTTGCAGCACCTAGCGCGCCGAAGCGCGAGAACGTCGTCCGGCAGATCACCGAAGCGCTCAAAGGTTCGTATTCTCACCCACCAGGTGACGCGTTGTTCCTTTCCGCGGTCGCTCCGAAGCATCACCTCGGCTACTTCGTATACTTGCGACATCTGGAGCAGGTCTGGCAGCCCGCGATTGCGACCGGCCCGACCCGCAGTGCTGTCAGCTACCGGCGTATCTCGCGCTTGCAGGATCGGTACATCCATGCTCTCGTCCAGCGCTTCGCGCTAGTCTTCATGTCCATCGGACTCCCCACCGAGTACGAGGAGATCCGCGACCTCCACGCCGAGTTTCTGGGGGAGACCTATAAATGAAGCCACTCGTCACCACCGTTCGGTCGCTCAAGGAGCTGGCCACTGGTCTGTCACCGGACGCCGTCTCGGCCTCTCCGCTGCTATTCGAATACACTGGCGGCAACGTCGACGTGCTCCTGACCGTCGATGACGCGGCCGATGAGCAGCGGGTTGTTCTCATGCGAGACTCGAACTCCAAAGAGCGCTACGTCCCCGAGCATCTCGCCGATCTCAGGCGTGAGGTCCTCAGTCGCATGGCATCGTTCGCGGAGCGCGCCCGCACCAACGGGCCGGTGACTGTGCCGCGGGGCTGGCATCAATACAAGCACAACAATCTCATCGCATTCTTCGCTGTCCCGAGAAGCCAGGCTCAGGCGAGTCGCTGGATCACCGAGGTCTTGCCGGGTGAGCGCTCGGATGTCGTCTTCTGGATCACCACGACGTCGGATCAGAAGGCAACTCTTGAGGAATTTGAATCATCAAAGCGGGCCATGCCGCCTGCTTGGGAGACCGACTGGAAAGCGGCTGTCGCCACAACAGCCGAGCAAATCGAACAAGCGCGGCGGACCCAACCGTCCGACGTGGAGATTTCGCTGCCAGTGCTCGACCAATCAGCGACGAAGGGTTGGTCGTACGAGCTGTGGCTGGAGACCATCACCAATGATCAGCGCTCGTTCGTCGAAGCGAGCAGCAGCAAGTCAATCCGCCTCCGAGGACCTGCAGGCTCCGGCAAGACCCTGGCGCTCACCCTCAAAGCGATCCGGGAGGTACTCGAGGCCAGGGAAGCCGGGACCGACCTGCGCGTGCTCATGGTGACGCATAGTTGGTCGCTGGCTACCGACATATCCGACTCTCTCGACTCGATGGGAACCGGGCTTCTCAACGAGATTGACGTTTTCCCGCTTTTGGAGATTGCAAAGAATATCTCACCGCAGTATGTCAACGATGATTCCGGATTCAGCTTGATCGGAAGCGACAGCCTCAGCGGTAAGCAGGCCCAGCTGGACCAGATCTTCGAAGTTCTGGACGATTTCATTTCCGGCGATTGGATTACGTACGAAGCGGGCGTCTCCGAGGGCCTGCGCGCCAGATTCAATTCGCCCGACGCTGACGACCGGTTCGCTCTGGCCTGGGATCTTCTGGTCGAATTCGGGTCTGTCATCGGAGCAGCCGCCGTCTTTCCCGGCGCAGGCTCGGAATCGCGATACTTCCAGCTACCCAGGGCATCCTGGATGCTCCCGCTGCACAGCCGGAACGACATGCGGGTCATCTTCACCATCTACACGAAGTACATGGAGAGCCTCGACGCGCGGGCATTGCTGACGTCGGACCAGGTACTCGCCGACCTCCTGAGCCATCTCGAAACCCACGCTTGGAACCGGGCCCGCAGGATCCAGGGATACGACCTGATCTTCGTCGACGAATTCCACCTGTTCAGCCCACTGGAACGCCAGGTCCTTCACTATCTCTCCCGGGACGTCAGCGTGTACCCGCGAGTATTCCTGGCGGTCGACCCACGACAATCGCCCTCGTCGGCATTCATCGGCATAATCGCCGCAGACGAGACCCGCTCGTCGTCGGTCACGTCCGAGGAAGGGCTAGGCGATATCGCCAATTTCGAACTGACGACGGTCCATCGCTTCACGCCTCAAATCCTCGCCCTGATCAAGCATGTCCATCACGAATTCCCGACCTTGGATCTCGGGCACGACTGGGACATCAACTTCGGGGCGGTCGAGTCGGCTCAAGACACAGGCCCACTCCCCCGGCTGATTGCGGCCGCTTCACGTGCGGGCGAGGAGGACGACATCGTCAAGGCAGTTCGCGAACTGTATCCAACAAGACGTCTAGCTCTAGCAATTGTCGACAATCGACACTGGCAGCGCTTCAGCGAGCTCGCTTCAAGGATCGGCGCTTCGGGTAAGTTCCACGTGTCAACGATCTCGGGGCGAACAGACGTCGAAGGGCTTGGATACCGGAACCGGGGCCTGGTCGTTGGGCCCGCCGAATATCTGGCCGGCCTCCAGTTCGACACCGTCCTGGTTGCCGGTATTCCAGACATGCACGTCAACAGGACACCGACCAGCGAGCGGGCTCGCCTCCTGTCACTTCTCTATCTCGCCCTCAGCCGCGCCCAGCGGGAAGTACGCGTCTTTGTGAACGAGGACGACGGTGACGCTGCAGACGTGCTCACCAGGGCAATCGCCAACGATCTGCTGACACGAGAGCGCGGCAGCTTGGTGTGAGCGGTCCAGGGGACAGTGACCCAGGTCTAAACTGCGGCCACCAGACGGGAGCGACAAACCGGCTCACGGATATGACACCACGACCGACAAGCTCGCCGATAAGCAGCCGGACACCGCACTACCTTGAGGACCGTCAGCGTTTTCAAGCGCGTCATTCAGGGCGACGCGCCGAGCGTTTCCTCACGGAGCACCAGGTCGAGCAGGCCGGGGAAAGCGGCGTCGAATTCCTTGCGGCGTAAGCGGTTCAGCCTTCGCGCGCCTTCGTCGCGTTGTTCGATGAGGCCTGCCGCGCGCAGCACGGCGAAGTGATGGCTGCGGGTCGCCTTCGTGACTGGCAGGTCGAACGTGCCGCAGGCCTTGGCCCAGTCCGGCACCGCTGCCAGCGCGCGCAGGATCGTGCGCCGCACCGGGTCCCCGACGGCGGTCAGCGCGTCCTGCAACGGCACGTCCGCCGGATCGGTGTGGGTCAGTCCCCGTGCGCGCGCGGAAACCTGGCCAGTGTTCGATGTCTGTCGTACACTCATCTGGTCGACCTCCATCGAACACTCTACGGGAGTCCCCATGCCCCAGCAGCTGGCACTCAGCTTCGGCCCCGACGCACGCGAACTGCTTTCCGAGGCGACGCAGCCCGGCCGCGCAGGAGCGTTGGCGGCGCTCGAATCTTTCTACTTCGCCTTCAACCACCGCGATCTCGATGTCTTCCGCCGGGTGTGGACCACGCATCCACTGGCGCAGCTCAACAATCCGCTCGGCGGCATCCTGCGCGGCGGCGAGGCGATCACCGCCCTGTACGACAAGGTGTTCACCGGTCCGGCCCGCGTCACGGTGACCTTCGGCGACATCGTCGAGTACGTCGGCGACGATCACGCGCTGTTCGCCGGGCGCGAGACCGGCGAGTACCGCGTCGGCGACACCCCCGCTGTCCCGCTGGCCATCCGCACCAGCCGCTACTTCCGCTACGAGGAAGGCCACTGGGCGCAGGTACATCACCACGGCAGCATCGACGACGCCGCCGCGCTCGCCGCCTATCAGGAAGCCATTCGCGGCTGAACCGTCAGGATCGCAGGGCGTCGGCCAGCGGGCGCCACAGCTCGCGGGGCACGTGGTCGATGTTGACCGCGACCTGGTCGGCCCCGGCGTCGAGGTATCCGCGCAGCCGTCGCACGATGGTGCCGAGGTCGCCCCACGCCACCAACCCGTCGATGAGCCGCGGCGCGGCCGAGCCGATTTCGCCGGCGGTGAAACCCATCCGGCGGAAGCTGGTGGCATAGTGCGGCAGCGTCAGGAAGAATCCGAGTGCCTCACGGGCCCGCTCCCGCGCGGTGTCCGGCTCGGTCTCCGGGATCACCTCCACCCAGACCGGCAGTTTCTTCCCGGGACCGAGCGCTTCGCGCGCTGTCGTGACGTACTCCGGGGTGATCAGATACGGGAACGCGCCCGCCGCGCGCTCCCTCGCCAGATCGAGCATGCGCGGGCCCAGCGCGGAGAGAATCCTTGCGGACAAAGGAATCCGCGGCGGCGTTGAGTCCAAAATGTCCAGAAAGGCGTGCATCGTCGCGAACGGGCGGGGGCCGTGCGCGCCGCCGAGCCCGACGACGAACCGGCCGGGGTGGTCCCGCTCCAGCTCCGCGTACGCCTGGCCCACCTCATTGGCGGACACCGCGTCGACCGAGAGGATCCCGGTCGCGATCCCGATCCCGCTCGTGGCGCGCACGAGTTGCGCGACCCGTTCGAGATTGTCACCGCCGCTGCCGGGCAGCCAGAGCGTCGAGAACCCGGCGGCCTCCAGTTCCTTCGTGGTGTCGACGGCCACCGCGTGTTCGGCGGTGTTGAGATCGACGCTCACGGCACCGATCGGGCCCAGCTCCGTCATCCTCGCCTACTACCTTCCCCTGTGGTGATTCCCTGTCGTGCCAGGCGTTCCCGCACGATCGGCAGGACGTCGGCGCAGAGCGCCTCCAGGTCGGGCAGGTAGTCGGGGAAGGTGAACTGGACGCTGTCGATGTCGTTGTCCACCACCTCGGCCACGATCCGTTCCGCCACCGTCTCCGCGCTTCCCGTGACCGTCGTCCCGGTCCCGAAGCCGACCGTATCGGGTGCGCGCAGAAAATGCGTCCGGAATTCGTAGGAGGAGCGGTCGCTGCGGGTGAACCCGGCGATGACGTTGTCGAGTGCCTCGGTGTCCAGCCCCGCCCGGATCCGGTCGAAGCGCGCCCGCGCCCGCCCGTCCGTGCTGTCCTGGACGACGAACAGGTTGGTCACGACACGGATGCCGCGTCCGGCCCGCGCCGCCAGTTCGCGCACCTTCGCCACCGCCGGCGAGGCGTTGCCGACGAAGGAGTAGTCGGCCTGCCGCGCGGTGAACGCGAGCCCTTCGTCGGACAGCCCGGCGCACACGATCGTCGGCCGCCGGGCGGGTTTCGGCCGCGACACGCAGTCGGCGAGGTGGAAGAAGCGGCCGTCGAAGGTCACGCTGTCCTCGGCCCACAGCCGCTTGACGACCTCGCACCACTCTTCCGCGTACTCGTACCGGGCGCCGTCGTAGCCGTCGGGGACCAGCCCCATTTGCAGGTACTCGTCGAGAGTGTTGCCGGTGACGACGTTGATCCCGAAACGGCCGCCGCTGCACTCGTCGGCCGTCGCGATCGTCTTCGCCGCCACCGCGGGATGCAGCAGCAACGGACTGACCGTCGCGAACAACCGGATCCGCTCCGTCGACGCCGCAACGGCCGTCGCGAGCGTCAGCGGCTCCAGCGACTGGTCCCAGAACCCGGTCGTCCCGCCGTAGCCGCGCCACTTTCCCATCCAGAAGGCGAAATCCAGCCCGCCCTGCTCGGCCAGCCGCGCGACGTCGCGGTTGTGCCCGAAGCTCGGCTCGAACCGGGGCGCGGCGGTGGAGAAGAGGAACCCGTTGCTCGCCACCGGCATGAACACCCCGAACTCGGCATGCCTGCTGGTGTCGGTGGTGTCCATCCGGCCCCCGTCCTCACGCCTGCCGCGCGACCTCCACGTCCTGGTCGGCCTCATCCTGGTCCCCCGATGGCCGCGAGAACAAGCGGGTGGCGGACAAGCGCGCGACGCCGTCGGGATCGCCCAGGTCGTCGAGCGGGTTGCGGATGGTCGCGTCCACCGAGAGGTACTTGCGGCCCGCGCGCAGGTCGGCGTCGTTGCGCAGCCGCACGATCAGCGGGAACTCCGCCAGCGCGCCCGCGTCGAACAGACCCGTCGTGTAGATCAGCTGCACGCCCAGCGCCTCGGCGACCGCGCGCTGCAGCTCCAGCAGGTAGCCCGCCGACGCGCGGCCGATCGGGTTGTCCAGGAACAGCACGCCCGAATGCCGGTTCCGCACCTTGCCCCGGTTGTTGGCCCGCAGCGCCGCGAGCGTGCAGTACAGGATGATCGCGGCGGTCAGCTGCTGGCCGCCGGAGAACACGTCGCGGATCTCCGAAACACGCTGGCGTTCGGTCCGCAGCACCGAGTCGGGCTTGAGCATGTCGACCCGGAAGCCCTTCGGCGCCGCGGCCCGGACTCCGCGCAGGACAAGGGAAAGCCCGTCGCGTTTGACGTCGCGGCCGTCGGCGGTCTTGCCCGCGGCGGCCTCGTCGACGACTTCGCCGAGCTTCTCGGCCAGCGCGTTGTCCTCGAGTTCGGTGAACCGGATCCGCAGGAATTCCTGACCCGACCAGTCGCCGAGCCCGTCCGGGAGCCGCGAGACGCGCTGCGCGGACCGCAGCGTCCGCAGCGCGCCGTCGACCATGCCCTGCAGCCGCGTGATGATCCCGCCGCGGTGCCGGTCGATCTGCGCGAGGTCGTCGGTCAGCGTGCGCAGCCGGGGCCGCAGCGCTTCGGCCCATTCGGCGGCGTGCGCGGGCAGCTGGTCGCGTTTGACCGAGATCACCTGCTGCCGCACCGGCGTGCTGAGTTTCTCGAACCGCTTCTCGGTCGCGTACTGCGCCAGCTGGTCGGCCGCCGCGCGCACCCTGCGGTCCCCGGCGTCGGCGGCGTCCTGCGCGTCGGTGAACGCGGTGTGCAGCCTGGTGTGCCGCGCCCGCGCGGAATCGACGTCGCCGTCGTAGGCGGCGGCCTCGCCGTCGGAGGTGACCAGGTGCGCCATCGATTCGGCGAGCAGGGCGAACCCGGACGCCGACGCCTTCGCCGATTCCAGCGTCGCCTCGGCCGCGGCCCGCCGCTCCTGCAGTTCCTCCCACTTCCGCGCGGCCGCCGAGGCTTCGAGCCCCGCCGCGTCGATGAGTTCGAGGCCGTGCTCGATGTCGCGCGGCCGCTCCCCCGCCGCGCTCGGCTGCGACGGGAACTGGTCCAGCTCGGCCTTGCGCGTCGAGACGAGCCCGATCGCCTCGGTGCGTTCGTCCTCCAACGCCGCCACGACCCGCTTCGCGCGCGCCAGCGCCGCCGCGCGGGCGGAGGCGTCCGAGCCGTCCGGGGTTTCCAGCAGTTCGGCGGCCCGGGCGCGGACGGCGTCGTCCAGCGCCTCGACCGCGGCACCGGCGGCGGCTTCGGCGCTTTCGGCCTGGTCCAGCTCGGCCCGTAGATCGCTGCCGACCTCGACCTTCCCGTACGCCTCCGAGGCCGACGCGAACGTCCGCCGCAGCGCGTCCACGGGCTCGTCCGGCGCCGGGTCGTCCTCCGACACCTCGCCCGCGCCGGGGACCTCGGCGAGTTCGCCCTTCGCGGTGCTCACCGTGCGGCGGTGCCCGTCGGCGGTGCGCTGCTCCTCCGCGGCCTGTTCCCGCAGCCGCGCGGCCTTTCCGGCGGCTTCGGACGCGGTTTCGTCGGCGCGCTCGGCGATCTCGGTCGCGCGCTCGAAGTCCTCGGTCCACTCCGGGATCCGCGCGGTCCGCGTGGCGAGTTCGCCGAGCTTGCGGGCCTTCTCCTCGGTCTCGGCCAGCGCCGACCGCAGCGCGGGAACCTTCTCGCGCAGCGACGCCGCTTTTTCCTTGAGCCGCGCCAGTTCCGCGTCGGCCTGCTCCAGTGCGGTCCGCGCGGTTTCGCGTGCGGTGCGGGCGGTCTGTGCCTGTTCGGCCAGCGTCGCGATAGCGCCCGGCGGGTAGTCCTCGCGCCACGTCGTGAGCTTCCACGACAACGCGCCGTCGGTGGCGAGCGACTCCGAGAGCCGCTCCAGCCGCCGCTGGCGTTCGGCCTGCCTCAGCGCGATCGCCTCGCGTTCGGCGTCGGCGGCCTCCTCGTCGTACATCGCCGGATTCGGCGGCACCAGGAACTCGACGCCGGTGGCCGCGGAAAGTCCTTCCGCATACACGGTTTCCGTGGTGCCGACGGCGATGATCGCGCTCGGCAGCAGCCGTCGCGCGGTGAGCACCTCGCGGGCCCGCTCCAGATGCGCGACGTCGTTGAGCAGGACACCGGAAACCAGCTGTGGCAGGGTTTCCAGCACCTCGGCGCGGCGTGCGGTGTCCAAACGGGACAGATAGCGCCAGCCGGACCACGCGGTGATCCCGGCCTCCTCCAGCGCTTCCAGCGCGGCCTGGACGTCCTCGGGCGGCGGCAGCAGGCCGCCGGAGCCGAGCGCGGCGAGCGCCCGCTCGTCGGCCGACTCCTCCATGCGCAGCGCGGTCTGTTCCTTCTCGACCGCCGCGCTCGCCTCCCGCAGCCGCTCCTGCAGCACCGGGAGATCGTTCTCCAGCACGATGTCCTCGGCGCCGAGCAGCTCGATCAGGCGAGCCTCCGCGGCGAGCGAGTCGGTGCGCCGGTGTGCCCGGTCCAGTTCCTCGGTCGCCCGCTCGAACCTGTCCTGTGTGGACCCGGCGAGCTGATGCGCCTCGTTCACGGTCCGTTGCGCCGCTTGGACTTCCTCGCCGACACGGTCCAATTCGGACTCGCGGCGGGTGAACTCGGCGGACGCGGCGTCGGCCGCCGAACGTGCCGTGCGAGCCGCTTCGCCGACGTCGGCGCCCGCGGCCAGCAGCCCGGCACGGACCGCTTCGGTGATCTCCTCGCGCAGTTCGGCGATCCGCGTCGTCAGCCCGCGTGCCTCGGCCCGGCGCGAGGCGGCGAGGTTCGCCGCCTCGTCGCGTTCGGTCTGTGCCTTCTCCGCCTCGGCTCGCAACGCCCCGGCGTGTGCCTCGGCCTTGTCCGCCTGCCGCTGCGCGTCCTTGACCAGCGCGAGCAGCCCGCGTGCGAGCGCGGAGGCGGCCGCGTTGCGCGCGACCAGCGCGGGCTGGGCCTTCTGCTCCCGGTTGCCGACCAGCTCACGCAGATCGCGGGCCTTGCGCGCGGCGCCGAGCTGGTTGAGCACGGTCGCCGTCTCGCGCCAGGCCTCGGCCGCGGTTTTCGCCTCGGTCAGTTCGGCGTCGACGCGTTTGCGGGCTTCCTGCGCCTCGTCCAGCCGCAGCACCGCGACCTGGCGACGCAGCTCGGTGACCGCCGCGGCCAGCCGCCGGTGGTCTCCTTCGGCGAGCTTCTCCGAAGACGCGATCTCGGCGACGTGCTCCTCGAGCCCTCCCAGACGCGCGTTCTCCAATTCGTTGCGCGCGACGACCTGACCGGCCAGCTCCTGCATCTCGGCCTTGGCGGCGGTCGCGATCTTCCGCGACGCCGCGGCGACGCCCTCCTCCTCGGCGAGCGGGCCGAGCAGATCCAGCGCCCCGGCGACGAAATCGCGTTCCGCCATGAGGTCCCCGCGCTGCGCGAGGTTGTGCGCGTAGGTCGCGACGACCTCGGCGAGATCCTTCGGCTCGTCCTCGGAAAGCACCGCCTTCAGCAGGAACTCGATGAACGCCTCGTCGGTGGAGAAGGCGAACGCGTCGGCCGCCTCGCCCTCGCCCGCGTTCATCGCGCGCTGGTAGCGGAACAGCTCGGTGTCCAACCCGATCCCGTCGAGCCTGCCGGTCCACTCGTGGTGCCGCCGCGTCCAGAACAGCTCCAGCTCCGGCTCGGCGGCGAAGACGTCGTTGAGCCTGCCGTGGAAGGCCGACATCGTGAGGTACCGGCCGTCCTCGATCAGCGGCAGCGAATCGAGGTCGAGGCTGGCGGTCGGGCGGAAGCAGTACCAGGAGTCGATCAGGTTCTCGGAGTCCGCGGAAACGACGTGCCCGCGCCATTCCGAGGCCTTGCCGGTGATGATCCGCTGCCCGGTTTCGACGTGCAGCCATTCCAGGACGACGTGCGAGACGTCCTTGCCGCCGACGAACTTCTCCAGCACCTTGGTGTTCGTCGTGCCCACCACCTGGCGGCGGCCGGGCAGCATGACCGAGAAGATCAGCTTGATCAGCACCGACTTCCCGCCGCCGTTCTCCAGGAACAGCACGCTGGCGGGCGACGGGCGGCGCACCTCGCCCGCGCCCGCGTGGATCCCGGCGCTGAACAACGCGTCCTGCTGGGGCGCGGTGATCTTCGCGCCGGCACCGCTGAAGTCGAGCACGACGTCCTGATAGCGGGCGCCCGCCGGGCCCACCGAGTGCAGGCGGACCCGCGAAAGCTCGTACATCCGTGTCCCCTCTTGGTTACAGCGTGTCGGAGGCGGCCGCGCGCAGCGTGCCCCCGTCGTTGGCGACCGCGACGACGTTCAGCGCCAGCAGGTCGTCGAAGGCCGCGTCGGCGGCCAGTTCGCGGACCTGGATCTGGTAGCGCGGCGTGGTCCGGTAGGTGCCGCCCTGCTCGTCGCTCACCGGCACCAGGAACCCTTGGTCGGCAAGGAAACGCAGCGCGCGGGAGACCATGCCGCGGGTGGTGTCGGCGGCGAGCCTGCCGTCCTTGGTGGCCGCGGCGGCGGGCCGTCGCGCGTAGGCCCGCCACGCCTGCTCCAGCTCCGGCGCGTCGGCCAGGGGGTCGTTGTTCGCCTCGGCCTCCGCGGCGCGCTCGTCGAGCATGCGCGCGGCCTCGCGGACCATCGCGTCCACCTGCTCGACGCTGACCCGGCCGATGTAGGTGTCGTTGGCGAGGTCGTCCGGGCGCGGGTAGCCGAGCGCGGCGGTGGCCAGGTGGATGAGCCCGTGCAGGACCTTTTCGGTCTCGCGGCGCTCGCGGATCTTGCTCTGCCGCGCGTAGCTGTCCATGCGGATCTCGAACACCGACTCGTCGGTGGCGGCCAGCACGGCGCCCGCCTGGTGGTTGACCTCCAGCACCATCAGCCCGAGCCCGGCCGCGACCGCGTGCGTCAGCGCCTTGAACGCGTTGTCCTCGGCGTAACGGCGCACGAGTTCGCCGTACACGACGTCGCGCGCGGGCAGCTGCTTGGGCCGCATGCCGTAGGCGACCAGCCGGGCGGCGGCCTCGGCGTCCACGCTGCTGTGGGACACGGCCATCAGGCGACCTCCTCGTTGTCGGGTTCGTCGTCGGCGCGGTCGAGCTGCGCGGTGGACAGCAGCAGATCGGCGCCGCCGAAGTCCGGATCGTCGAGCAGCGTGCCGTCGTCGACGGCGAGCAGCACCTGGCGCTCCCCCTGCCGCCGCGCGGCGCCGACCTCGGGACTGTAGGCGTGCAGGGCGCGCAGCGCGACCAGCGACGGCAGCGCCGGGTCGATCCGGCGGGCCTCCTCCAGCAGGCCGGACAGCCGCCGCGGCACCTCGGGCAGGTCGAGCAGTTCGTCGGCGCGGCGCCAGATCTCGTCGCCGAAACGATCCGTGTCCTCGGCGGGCATCAGCTCGGGTTCGGGGATCTCGCCGACGAGCTGCTCGCGTTCCGGAGCCGGCCGCAGCAGCAGCGACACCAGCGCGGACAGCGACGGCACGGTCGGCGCGATGATCCCGGCGGCGGCGTGGAAGAACGACTCGGCCGGGGTCACCGCGTCGGCCAGCGGCAGGCCGAGGGTGGGCACGAGCAGCTGGCCGAACAGGTCGAGCGTGGCCCGCTGCGGCGGGCCGGAGAACTGCTGGCGGTCCTGTTCGGCGCGGAACACCGCGCCCGCGTCGGCCAGCCGCGACTGGAGGCGGGTGTGCCGCCGGATGCAGTCGCTCACGATGTCGACGAGCTCGGCCGCGCGGCGCTTGCGGTCGAGGTCCTCGGTCTCGTCGCGCGCGGTGGTGATGTTCCGGAGGATCGCGTTCTCCGCGCGGAAGCGGGATTCGATGTGGCTCAGCGCGTTGTCCA
The DNA here is from genome assembly GCF_042739735.1 of Amycolatopsis sp. NPDC059027. Taxonomy (NCBI): domain Bacteria; kingdom Bacillati; phylum Actinomycetota; class Actinomycetes; order Pseudonocardiales; family Pseudonocardiaceae; genus Amycolatopsis; species Amycolatopsis sp. NPDC059027. Next base: position 16,864 of record NZ_JBHYIK010000038.1, read on the forward strand.
GCAGCTCGGGGACCTCGCGCTCCCAGTCGACGGCCCGGACGTCGCGGCGCGTCGCGTCCAGTTTCGCGCGCAGCGTCTCGCCGTACTGGACCGTCCGGTAGCGGGCCTGCTCGGCGGCAAGCTTGGCGTCGGCGAGGCGGCCGCGGTTGATCAGGTTCTCCAGTTTGACCTCGGCCGCGATCTGCGCCGATTCGACGTCCGTGTCCAGCGCGCCGACCAGGACGTTGATCGCCTCGTCGGTGGCGCGCAGGTAGACCTCGCCGTCCGGGGCGGCCAGCTCGACCAGCAGCTTGAAGTCGAACTGACGGCGCTGGTAGCCGCCGGGCCCGATCGAGCCGTAGACGCGCCGGAAGCCGCGGTCGGTGGTGCCGACGTTGATCATGTTGTCGAGCACCCACTTGGCCACCCGGACGTGTTCCTCGGGCATCCGCGAGGGCGCCTGCAGCGCGATGAACGGCAGCAGCCGGTCGATGACCTCGTCGTGCCCGGCGCCGGTGTCGAAGTCCATCGCGATGGTGACCTGGTCGATCGTGTGCAGCGCGATCTCGGCCATCTGGTAGATCGTGGCGTCGGCCCAGTCCAGCTTCGCCTTGCGCGCGTCGAGGTCGTGCAGCGGCGCGGTGCAGGCGAGCGCCTTCAGCCTGCGGGTGAGGCCCTCGTCGGCCAGCCCCGCGGCCATCAGTTCGTCGTCTCGCACAGCAGGCCAGGCTAGTCGGCCTCCCGCGGGCGCACGCACGGGTGACCCCCTAGGGTCGGGGGCATGCACGAGATGACCAGGGACGAGTGGTGGGAGTTCGCGACCGGGGGGACCCGCACGGGCATGCTCGCGGTGGTGCGCGCGAACGGCGCGCCGATCGTCACGCCGGTCTGGTTCCTGCTGGACGCGACCCCGGACGGGGACGAGCTGGTGTTCACCACCGGCACGGACACCTTGAAGGGCAAGGCGATCCGCCGTGACCCGCGCATCTCGCTGTGCGTCGACGACCAGCGGCCGCCCTACTCCTACGTCCAGTTCACCGCCGAGGCGAGGCTGACCCACGACCTGCCCGAGATGCTCGACTGGGCCACCCGGCTCGGCGGCCGCTACATGGGCGAGGACAAGGCCGAGGCGTACGGCAAGCGCAACGCCGTCCCCGAGGAGTCGCTCGTCCGGGCGAAGATCACGAAGGTCATCGCGCGCCGGGGCATCGCCTCCTGACGCTGAAGGACGCCTTTAGTGCACTCGATGCACTGAAAGCGTCCTTCAGCTCTCCCAGGTCACGTGGACGGCGGCGGGTTTGCGGAAGACGAGGCCGGCCGGGACGGCCGGGGCGGTCAGCCGGAGGCCGGGAAGCCGGTCAAGGACGGTTTCGACGGCGATCCGGGTTTCCAGCCGGGCCAGGTCGACGCCGAGGCAGTAGTGCGGGCCGTGCGCGAACGCGAGCTGTTTGCGCAGGTCCGGTCGACGCGGGTCGAAGACGTCCGGATCCGCGAAGACCGCCGGGTCCCGGTTGGCCGCGGTCAGCGACACCGTGACGAGGTCGCCCGCGGCGATCGGCGCCCCGGCGAGTTCGACGTCGCGCGTGGCGTACCGGTCGACGACCGCGGCGGCCGGTTCCAGCCGCAGTGATTCCTCGACGGCGGCCGGGATCAGGGCCCGGTCCTGCCGGACCGCGGCCGGCCACGCGGGATCGCCCAGCAGGTGCGCCAGGACGTTGGCGATCATGCCTTCAGTCGTTTCGATGCCGCCGAACATCAGCACCGCCGCGTTCGACACCACCTCGGGCAGCTCCAGTGCCGCGGCCGCGTCCGTCAGCAGCGAGGGGTCGCGCGTGGCCACCGAACCTTCGATGTGCGCACGCAGTTCGCCGAAGGCCTCCGTACCACCGGAATCCGGCTTCCTGCCCGCCGACAGATCGTCCACAGTGGACACTATGGCGTCGTACCAGGCGAGGATCCGACCGGCCTCCGCGCCGTACAGGCCGAGCGCGTCGGCCACCACGGCGACCGCCAAGGGACCCGCCAGCGCCCGCCGCAGTTCCGCACGGCCCTCGGCGCGGAAACCACCGACCAGGCGATCGCATTCCTCGCGGACGAAGTCCCCGAACCGCCGCTCGATCTCCTTCGGCCGGAACTGGCGCGAGAACGGGGCCCGGTGCCGGGCGTGCTCGGCGGCGTCGAGCGACAGCATCGACGGGCCGACCACCCTCGCCGTGGAGAACCGCGGATCGTCCACAGTGAACACCGCGGAGTCGCGCATCACGCGCGTCGCCAGATCGTGCCGGGTGACGAGCCAGCCGTTCAGCGCCGGCAGCCACGACACCGGCTCGGCCGCGCGCAGCCGGGCCAGCAACGGGTGCGGGTCCGCGCTCAGCGCGCCGATCGTCGCCTCGGCCCCCACGGGAAACACCCGCCGAAGCTACCAGCGTCAGTCGTCGGCGTCGCGGACCAGAAGCGCGATCTGGACCCGGTTTTCGACGGCCAGCTTGGCGAACAGGCCGCTGGTATGGGCTTTCACCGTGGCGACGCTGATGTGGAGCCGCCGGGCGATCTCGGTGTTGGCCAGTCCGTCGGCGATGGCGCGCGCGGTCTGCAGCTCGCGTTCGGTGAGGGCGGCCAGTTTCCGGCGCGCCGCGTCGCGGGAGGCCCGGCGCGCGTCGGGCGAACGCGGTCCGGTGGCCGCGGCGATCAGCCGCGCGGTGGCGGCGGGCGAGAGCGCGGGCTCGCCGGCGGCCACGGCCCGGACGGCGGCGAGGATCCCGGGCGGCGGGGTGTCCTTGAGGACGAACCCGAGCGCGCCGATGCGCAGCGCGCCGAGCACCAGCTCGTCGGAGTCGAACGTGGTCAGCACCAGCACGTGCGGAGCAGGCGGCCGGGCGAGGATCTCCTCGGTCGCGCTCAGCCCGTCACGGCCGGGCATCCGCACGTCCATCAGGACGACGTCGGGCCGCACGTCCCCCACCACCGCGACCGCGGCGTCGCCGTCGGCCGCCTCGCCGACGACGGTCAGGTCGGGCTCGCCGTCGAGGATGAGCCGCAGCGCCATCCGCACCAGCTGATCGTCGTCGACGAGCACGATCCGCACCGGTTCCCGCTCGGTGTCCACTCACGCATTCCCTTCGCCCGCGCGGACCGGCCACGGAAGCCGCGCACCGAGCACGAAGCCTCCCTCGGCGACCGGATGATGGTCCAGTGTGCCGCCGGCCAGCGCGACCCGCTCCGCGAGGCCGAGCAGCCCGAACCCGGAGGCGGGCGGCCCGCCGATGGCCCGCGCGGCCCCGGAATCGCGGACCGTCACCCGCAGCCCTTCGCCCGCCACTCCCTCGACGGTGACCCACACCCGCGCGCCGGGCGCGTGCTTGCCGGCGTTGGTCAGCCCTTCCTGGATGACGCGATAGGCGGTCCGGGCGACGAGGTCCGGCGGCTTCCCCGGCACGTCCGTGGTGCACGTGACGTCCAGCCCCAGCGCCCGCGCGTCCTCGACGAGCGCCGGGACGCCGTCGAGCGAGGGCTGCGGCGGTTCGGGACCGTCCGGGCTCGCCCGCAGCACGCCGAGAACGTCCCGCAGTTCCTCCAGCGCCTGGTGGGAACCGTCGGCGATTCCCCTGGCCAGCACGGCGACCTGCTCGGCGGACAGGTCGGTGCGGTGTCCCAGCACCCCGGCCTGCATGGCGACCAGCGAGACGCGGTGCGCGAGGACGTCGTGCATCTCGCGGGCGATCCGGTGCCGCTCCGCCATCCGGGTCTCCGCCGCCCGCGCGGCCTGCTCCCGCTCCGCGCTTTCCGCCCGGTCCCGCAGCGAGCGCACTTCCTCCCGCCGCGCTCCGACCGCGAAGCCCACCGCCACCACGATGCCCACGATCAGGACGGTCAGCGAAAGCGTGAGCCACAACGGATCCGGCCCCTCGCGCCGGGGGTAGAGGCCGTAGGTGAGCGGTGCGGTGAGCACAGCGGTCACCGCCAGCACCGTGGTCTCCACCGGGCGCCGCCGGGCCGCCAGCGACCCCAGTGCCAGCAGCACGGCGCCGCCCGCGAGACTCGACGCGGTCGACACCACGACGACCGACGTGGCGACGGTGACCGGGAACCGCCGCCGCCAGAGCAGTGCCACCAGGCAGACGAGCGCCACCAGCGGGTCGCCGACAGCCAGCCAGGTGAGCGCCGGGCCGGTCGTGCCGGGCGGCAGATCGCCTGCCGCGAGGATCCAGAACACCACGCCCAGCGCCGCGGCCGCGAGCAGCCGCCACGCGTGCTGCCACGGCCCGAGTGGTGGCGCGGCGCCTGTGGTTTTCACCGGCTCATCATCGTCGATCCGCCGGGGCGGGCGCAGCGGACCGAGGAACCGGTCACCCCTCGACCCGGGTCGCGGGTCCGTCCTCGCCCTTGGTCGAAGCCGGTTCGCGACGCGGGACCGATGTGCCGGGCGCCCCGCGCGGCGAGACTGATCTTCGTTCCACAGCGGGACGACCCGAACGGAGGACCACGATGCGCAAGGGCGGCTACGTCGCACTGCAGATTCTCGGGATGGCGACGACCGTCGTCTTCGCCCAGGCCGTCATCCGGAGCCTGCTCGACCACGCCGTCACCCCGTTGTGGGGCGCGCTCGACTGGCTCCCCGGAGGCTGGGGCGGCCGGCTGATCGTGCTCGTGCTCCTCACCCTCGTCGGCGTGGTACTCGCCGGGTGGGCACACGACCGGCAGAAGGAAGCACACCGCTAGGCCGGACCACGGCCGTGGGCACGAAGCGCCGAGGGGGCGTTTCGTACCCACCGGTCCCGGGGAGGATTTTGGGGGACCTCATGGTTTTTCGGCTGTTCAGGAGTGTCGCGGCCGTTTTCGCCGCGGCCGAAGCCGCGGGTGTGCTCGCCACCGATCCGGAGAGCTGGGCCCGTTACGACGCGCTCGCCGTCCGTGCGGCGTTCGAGGTGACCGGCGAGCGCCCGGCGGAACGAGATCCCGAACCGGCCGACGGCAAACCGTGACCCGCTGGGGAGGCGGCGTGCTTCCCCAGCGGGTGACGGTCACACGAGCCCGCGGACGCCCTTGGCGAGTTCACCGGTGAGCGCGCGGACGGCCGCGAGTCCCTCGGCCTCGCCGGGCGCGTCGAGCATCGCCTTGACGAGGGCGGAGCCGACGATCACGCCGTCCGCGAAACCCGCGATCCCGGCGGCCTGCCGTCCGTTCGCGACGCCGATGCCGACACAGACCGGGAGCCCGGTGGTGGCCCTGGTGCGCCGGACCAGCTCGCTCGCGGCCGCACCGACCGACGTCCTGGCGCCGGTGACGCCCATCAGGGAAGTCGCGTAGACGAAGCCGGAGCCCGCCGCGGTGATCTCGGCCAGCCGCGCGTCAGTGGTGCTGGGCGCGACCAGGAAAATCGTGGCCAGGTCGTGCTTTTCGGCCTGTGCCCGCCACCGCGCGGACTCCTGGACCGGCAGATCGGGCAGGATGCAGCCCGCTCCCCCGGCCTCCGCGAGTTCGGTGGCGAACCGCTCCACGCCGTAGCGGTCGACGGGATTCCAGTACGTCATCACCAGCACCGGCTTGCCCGTCGCGGCGTGCGCCTCGCGGACGGTGCGCAGTACGTCGGCGATCTTGACGCCGCCCCGCAGGGCGATGTCGTCGGCGGTCTGGATGACCGGCCCGTCGAGCACCGGATCGCTGTGTGGCAGCCCGACTTCGACGATGTCGGCCCCGGATTCGAGCATCGCCTTGACCGTCGCGGTACCGCCGCCGACCGTCGGGAACCCCGCCGGGAAATAGGTGATGAGAGCCGCGCGGCCCTCGGCCTTCGCGTCGGCGAGCGTGTCGCCGAGCAGTTTTCGCTTACCACCGGCGAAATTCTTCATTTCGAGTCCTCCCCTGCCTGCCGCAGCCCGAAGTAGCGGGCGGCCGTGTCCATGTCCTTGTCTCCGCGCCCGGAGAGGTTGACGACGATCAGCGCGTCCTCGCCCAGTTCCCGGCCGACTTCGAGTGCCCCGGCCAGCGCGTGCGCGCTTTCGATCGCCGGGATGATGCCTTCGGTCCGCGAAAGCAGCCGGAACGCCCGCATCGCCGCGTCGTCGGTGACCGGGAGGTATTCGCCGCGGCCGAGGTCGTGCAGGTGGGCGTGTTCGGGCCCGACGCCGGGGTAGTCCAGACCGGCCGAAATCGAGCAGGCCTCGGTGATCTGGCCTTCTTCGTTCTGCAGGACGTAGGAGCGCGAACCGTGCAGGATGCCGGGTTCGCCCGCGGTCAGGGTGGCCGCGTGCTCGCCGGTCTCGATGCCGTGCCCGGCGGCCTCGCAGCCGACGAGCCGGACGTCGTCGGCCAGGAAGGGATGGAAGAACCCGATCGCGTTCGAGCCGCCGCCGACACACGCGATGGCCGCGTCGGGCAGCCGTCCCGTCCGTTCGAGGAGCTGACGGCGGGTTTCGACGCCGATGACGCGCTGGAAGTCGCGGATCATGGCCGGGAACGGATGCGGCCCCGCGACCGTACCGAAGATGTAGTGCGTGGTTTCGGTGTTGGCCACCCAATCGCGGAACGTCTCGTTGATGGCGTCCTTGAGTGTGCGCGAGCCGGAGCGGACCGGGACGACCTCGGCGCCGAGCATGGTCATCCTCGCGACGTTGAGCGCCTGCCGCCGGATGTCGATCTCTCCCATGTAGACAGTGCATTCGAGACCGAAGAGGGCGCATGCGGTGGCGGCCGCCACGCCGTGCGAGCCGGCGCCGGTCTCCGCGATGACGCGTGATTTGCCCATTCGCTTGGTCAACAGCGCCTGGCCGAGCACGTTGGTGATCTTGTGCGATCCGGTGTGGTTGAGGTCCTCGCGTTTCAGGAAAATCCGGCCCCCGCCCGCGTGCTCCGCGAAACGGGGCACCTCGGTGAGCGCGCTGGGGCGCCCCGCGTAGTGCGCGAGCAGATACTCGAACTCCGCGACGAACGCGGGATCGGCCTTGGCCTTTTCGTACTCGACGGCGACCTCGTCCACGGCGGCGGTCAGGGCCTCCGGGACGAACTTTCCGCCGAACGCGCCGAAATATCCCTCGGCGCCGGGAAACTCGCCCTCCGGGGCGGGAAAGAAGAATTCGCTGGGCATTTTCGGGCATGCTCCTCCGCCCGGGGCACCCGCCCCGGGTTCCGCTGGTGGTCATGGGCGTGCGTATCCGCGCGGCGAGGTGACCGGATTTTCCGGGCGCCCGCGAACAATGCGCGGGCAAACCCTCGAAGCCGGTTTACGAGGAGAAGAAACTTCCTCGGACACCCGACGCGACGCGCGGCGGGAGAAGCCATCGCATCCCGTTGACCTGACCGGGTTCGGAGCCGATCGCGTACCGCACCCGGCGGCCGAGCACTCGCCGCGCGGGCGCCCGGCAGCCGCGAGGGCGGCAGCCGCGGCCGAGGCGCAGGGCGAGAGGCATACCCGAAGCCTAGCCCATGCCCCGCCGTCCCGTCATGGCTATTCGTGGAACCTCGTGGTCTCGCCGAGGTCCGCGCGGGTGAGCTTCAGCTGGTTCACCGGCGCGGATTCGACCGGGTAGCCGAACGAAACGCCGAAAAGCACCTTGCCGTCCCGGATTCCCAACGACTCGCGGATCGTGTCGCCGTAGAAGCCCAGCAATCCCTGGGGACAGCTGGCGACCCCGTAGGCCGTCATCGCCAGGAGCAACGTCTGGCCGTACATGCCGATGTCCGCAGTCATCCGAGCGTCCGCATTGGACGGTGCGAACACCAGCGCGACATGGGGAGCGCCGTAGAACCGCAGGCTTTCCGCGTCGTAGGCCTCGCGGGCTTCCCGGTCGTCACGGCCGATGCCGAGCGCGCCGTACATCGCTTCGCCGAAACCCTTGCGCCGCAGCTGATGCACGTCGTTGTAGAGCGCGTCCTGGTAGGGAAAATCCACCGAGAGACGTCGGTGCTTGTGCGCCGCCAGCAGCGCATCGCTCAGCCGGTCGCGCGCGGCCCCGCTGACCACTTCGGCCCGCCAGGGCTGCGTGTTGGAGTTCGACGGAGCCGCGCCCGCCAGCGAGAAGATCGCCCGCACCGTCTCGTCCGGGACGGGATCCGGCCGGAAGGACCGGACCGCCCGCCTGCCGCGGATCAGCTTCTCGGCGTACTGGGACAGAGAGGCCAGCATCAGGACACTCCTCCTTAAGTAGACGTTTCCGTATACCTAAGACGGTAGCAGACGATCTCCGCCTTAGGTAAACGGTCCTGTACACTTCAGGGGTGAGTGAGCCGCAAGCGATCCGGCGTCGCCGGGGCCGGGGCGGGCGCGAGCGCATCCTCGCCGCGGCCACCGCGCTCTTCGAGACCCACGGGATCAACCCGACCGGCATGGAGCAGGTCGCGGCCGCCGCCCCGGTGTCCAAACGCACCCTGTACACGCACTTCCCCACCAAGGACGCCTTGGTGGTCGAGTACCTCCGGTACCTCGGCGAATCCGGGCGAACACTGGAAAATGTGCTCGACCGCGAGGATCTCCCGCCCAGGCAAAGGATTCTCGCGCTGTTCACCGTGCCGGAGACCGACGGCCCGATCCGGGGCTGCCCCTTCGTCGACGCGGCGGCCGAATTCCCCGACCCGCACAGCCCCGTCCACGACTACGCCGCCGAGCAGAAGCGCCGCCTGTCCGCGCGCCTGACCGAACTGGTGAGCGCGCTCGGCGTCGCGGAACCGCGGACCCTCGGCGAGCAGCTCGCGGTCCTCGTCGACGGCGCCGCCAGCCGTGCCATGGTCCTCAACGACGCGAGCTGCGGTGACCCCGCGAGGACGGCGGCGGAAGCCCTGCTCGACGCCGCCCTGTCAGCCAGCAGGGACCAAGGCTGATCAACGCCCCAGAACAGGCACCATCCGCGCCAGCAGGTAGGAGCACGCCCAGCGGGCTTCGGTGCCCTTGGGGTTGGTAGCACCCTTCGCGAGCTTGGCCGCAAGCTTCCGAGGCTCCGGAATAGTCGTCGGGTCGTCGGCACCCTTCAACGCGACCTTCCAGTCGAGCTGCGTCAGCCGGGAAATTTCACTGGCCACGATCAACCGGCGGACCTTCGGGTCGTTCTCCAGCACCTGGACCACCAGATCGGCGTTCTGCTTGCCGGGGAGCTTGGCGATGACACTCAGTGAGTTCGTCCTGAGCGTGGCGGTCTCACCCTCGACGGCCCACTTGCGGAACCACTCGGCCGCCTTGTCCGAGACGACATTGCCCAGGCTCACGTCCGTGCGGTGCGCCGTAGGGGTGTTACGCAGCGCGCCCGGCTCACCTCGTTCGACACCGGCCAGCAACTCCGCGCGGCCGGCCTTCGTGACGGTCAGGAGGTTGCTGTGTGTGATGTCCTTGCGCCACATGTCGACTCCCAGCACCTTCTCGTATGCCGTGATCAGTTCCGGTGATGCCGTGCGCTGATCCGTCTCGACCATACCGAGCAGCGACTTCGAGAACTTGATCTTCTTCGCCATATCGGTCAGCGAGAAGCCCGCGCTTTCACGCTCCTCCCGCAGTCTGGAGCCCGGCACAGCCGGCCCGTTTGTGGACACTGTGTGGACCACCAAACCCTTCAAGTCACCGTCGGCGGTTCCGAGATTACTCGTGAGGCTCGCGAATCGGAGGGGAAGACATGGCCGACAACCACCGGCAGCCGGTACGGACGACCGATTTCCGTACATCCGGCGCGCCGCCGATGGAGACTCCGCCCGAACTACTGCGAAAGCTGCGCAGGGAGCGGGAGCAGGCCGAGCGGGAGCCCGACGAGCAGCCGGAGCGGCGGTGATGACCGCGCTGATCTACGTCGACCTCGCCCACCTGCATCCGATCGTCGATGGGGTGTGGCACCGGGCCTGGCTCGGCCATTTGCCCGTGCCGGGTGAGGTGGTCGTGATGCTGTGCGATGTCCAAGCACCGGCCGCGTACGACGACTACGGTCGGCGCGACACGCACGGCGTCGCACGACAGTGCTGGCGCTGCGAGGAGGTTTATCGGGCGGAGATGGGGTTCGCGCCGCCGCCGGGCGACTACCCGCATGCTTCCGGCGTCCGATCGGTACCGCATCCCCGCCCGAGGGGATCTGCGTGACAGAGAAGAACAGCTCTCGGCGCTACGCGTCCGGCGGGGCGAACAGGGCGTGCAGGCCGGGGACAGACTCCGTGCCATACGTCACCGCGCCCACCGGAACCCGGTGGCCGACCGCGTCGAGCACCCGGGCGGTCCACTGTGGACCGAAGCCGCCGCACAGCTCGATCAGCTGCGCGCCGTCGTCGACCAGGCGCCGGGCGACGTCGACGACCTGGTCCGGCGCCGCCATGCCGATCAGCACGGTACGACAGCTTCCTGTGTCCACAATGGACGTATCACGCGCCGGGTCGGCGCCGTCGGCGAGGTAGACGAATCCCCAGCGGGTCAACGACATCCCGTACTCCTGAAGGTCGAAGGGCTCGAACGACCATCAGCCAAGCCGGACCGATCACCGCTGTCCACGAGGCGGCGCCTCATCCGTGTGCGCCCGCGCCTCATCGGCCAGCTCAGCGGCCAGCCCGGCGAACACGGGCCCGTGCTGTGGGATCCGCCACACCAGGGCGTGCCGGAGCCGGGGCGCGCCGGACAGCTCCCGCCAGACGAGGTCGCCGTCCCGCGCCGCCCATCGCGGGCGCAGCGCCACCACGGCCTCCCCGCTTTCGAGCTCCGCTGTGAACAGCCCCCGTCTCGGTGACCCTGCCCGGATCCGGGGCCGCCACCCGGCGTCGGCGCACGCGGCGAGCACGTGGTCGTGATATCCGGGAGCCAGCTCGCGGTCGAACCAGAGCAGATCCTGCCCGCCGAGGTCCGGCCAGTCCACGGTGTCCCGCCGGGTCAGCGGATGCCCTTGCGCCATCAGGATTCCCAGCGGGACGTCGCTGATCACCGCCTCTGCCAGCCCGGTGGTGTCCGCGGGGAGCACTACCAGCCCGGCGTCCAGGCCACCGGCACGCAATCGCTCCAGTTGCCGCGACACCGGGAGATCCCGCAAGTCCACAGTGGACCCTCGCCGCGCGCCCAGCCTGCCGAGCGCCGAAACCGCCGGCGGCGGCGCGCCGGGCGTCACCCCGATCCGGAGCACCGGCGCGTCCGGCTCGCGAGCGGCTCGCAGCGCCTCCTCGACGGCCTCCAGTACGACGTATGCCTTGGGCAGCAAGGCACGTCCCGCCGCGGTCGGGGTCATGCCCGCCGGGGTCCGGGTGAACAACGGGGTGCCGATCAGCTTTTCGAGCGCGATGATCTGCTGGCTGAGCGACGTCGCGCGGATACCCAGCCGCTCCGCCGCCCTGGTCAGGTGTTCCTCCTCGGCGACCGCGCAGAAGTACCGCAGCTGACGCAGTTCCATCCGGTGAGCCTAGGACATGTCACGCAAGGCCGCCCCAGCCGGAAACCGGCTGGGGCGGCTTGCCCCCCACTCTGTTCAGCCGAAGTGGCCTGTCAGCCGACGGGACCCGCGTATCCGGAGACCGAGCCACCTGGTTTGGCGGTGACATCATCGACCCGATCGCCGTAGTTACCGGAGATCACGGTGATCTTCCCGGTGGACTTGTTGACCGCCGTGACGATGCCGACGTGCGACGCGTGGGTTCCCGCCGAGTTCAGGTTGTACACGATGGCGTCACCGGCTTTCACTCCGGCGATGCTGGAGCCACTGTTCCAGGTCCCGTGCTTCTTGCCGTAGCTGTAAAGGCTCGCCGCGCCGGCATTGATCCCCGCCGTGTCGGCTCCCGCCTTCTTCCAGACGTACTTCAGGAAGTCGGCGCACCACGCTTCGGCTCGCCACTTGTTCCCCGGACCACACGGCGTCCCGCCGCCTACCTGGCCACTGTAGAAGTTGCAGTTCTTCCCGAACTTCTCGCGGTTGTGGTCCGCGTTGTTCATTTCCGCCTTCGCGATGCTGACGATCTTCTGCCTCGTGGTGGCCTGCGTGTCGGCGTCGGCCGCCGACGCGAGTCCGGCACCACCGACGGCGAGCGCGGCCATCGTCGCCACGAGAGTCACCAATTGCGTGAATCGTCGTCTCATTTCCCCTCCTGAGCGAAAGATGATCATCGGTACCTTGCGGTCACGATGCTGCTTGCCCGGCCGAGGAGGAATCTGCGGTATTTCTGGTTTCCGCTGGCAGATCGCGCGGGATACCATCGCGCGGCGATGCCGATCGCGGGATGTGCGGACGGTCGAGGGGGAGGACTTGCCGGTCGAGGTGTTGCTGCTGGGATCGATCGAGGTCCGGGTGGACGGAAAGGCCGTCGAGCTGGGGCACGCCCGCCAGCGCAGCGTGCTCGCCGCGCTGGCCGTGGACGCCAACGAAATGGTGCCGATCGGCAGGCTCGTCGACCGGATCTGGGGCGATCATCCGCCGCACGCCGCGCGAGACACCTTGTACGGATATCTCCACCGGCTGCGACGGGCCATGGCGGGCCTCAGCGGGATCGTCATCGAACGCAGGTCCGGGAGTTATGTCCTCACCGTCGATCCGGCGGCGGTCGACCTGACAAGATTCGGCCAGCTGGCCGGTTCGGCACGCGCGGTCGCCGACGACGACCGCGCTTTGGCTCTGCTGAACGAGGCCTTGGCCCTGTGGCGAGGCGAAGCACTGGCGTCACTGGACACTCCGTGGTTCGACACGGTCCGCCGAAAGCTGGAACAGGACCGGCGCGGTGCCGAGAGCCACCGCGCGGAACTGGCGCTGCGCACCGGCAGGCACGAAGAGCTCGTGAGCGTGCTGCTGCCACTGACCGAAGCACACCCGCTGGACGAACGGCTGGCCGAACACCTGATGTCGGCGTTGCATCTGAGCGGACGCCACGCCGACGCCCTGAACCACTACCAGCTCCTCCGCCGCACGCTGGTGGCGGAACTGGGCACCGAACCCAACGCGCGGGTACGGGCGCTGCACCAGCGAATCCTCAACGACGAACCGGTTCCCGGCCGGCACACCACGGCGAGTCCGCACCCCGTGCCACGCCAGCTCCCCGCGGCACCCCCGGGATTCACCGGGCGGCGCGAGGAACTCCGCCGGCTCGACAAGATCATGAGCACCGACGGGGAGCTGAAGCTGGCGGTACTCGACGGTCCCGGCGGAATAGGCAAGACCTGGCTCGCCCTGACCTGGGCACGGACCGCCGCCGACCGCTTTCCCGACGGCCACCTGTTCGCCGACCTGCAGGGGTTCAGCCCCACCGAGACGCCGATGGATCCGGCGACGGCGCTGCGCGGGTTCCTGACGGCACTCGGGGTGGACTCCGACGCCGCACCGCCCGACCTTCAGGCGCAGACCGGGCTGTTCCGCAGCCTGGTGGCCGGCAAGCGCATGCTCGTCGTGCTCGACAACGCCCGCAGCGCCGACCAGGTCGCGCCCTTGCTGCCGGGTAGTTCCGCCTGCATGGTGCTGATCACCAGCCGCAACCGGCTCACCGAACTCCTGACCCGCCACAGCGCGAGAGCGGTTCAGGTGGACGTGCTGTCCGACGAGGAGGCCCGGCAGTCGCTCGCGGACCGGCTCGGCCACGAGCGGGTGACAGCGGAACCGGACGCGATGGCGGCGTTGATCGCGCGGTGCGGGCGGTTCCCGCTGGCGCTGGGCATCGTGGCGAGCCGCGCCGCGGCCCATCCCGGCTTCGCACTGGCCGCACTCGCGGACGAACTGCGCGATGCCACCACCCGGCTGGCCGTGCTGGACGACGACAATCCCGCGACCAGCCTGCCCGCGGTGCTTTCGTGGTCCCACAACGTCTTGACAGCACGGCAGGCTCGCGTGTTCGCGCTGCTGGGCCTGGCGCCCGGCCCGGACATCGGGTTGCCCGCCGCCACCGCGCTCACGGGTCTGCCCGCCCCGGTCCTGCGGACGGCTCTGCGCACGCTGGAGGACCTGCATCTGATACAGCAACACGTCCCGGGCCGATGGCGCGCCCACGACCTGATCAGACTGTATGCCGCCGAGCGTGCCCGCCACGACCTCCCCGAGGACGAACGCGTCGCGTCCCAGCGGCGTCTTCTGGACTTCTATCTGCACACCGCCTACACGGCCGACCGCCTGCTGGAACCCGACCGGTCGCCGATCAGCCTGGCCGGGCCCGTCACCGGAACCGAGCCACAGCCCCTGGCCCGGATGAGCGACGCGATGCAGTGGTTCACCACCGAACACCCCGTGCTGCTGGCCGCCCAGCAAAGCGCCGCGGGTCTCGGCTGGCACACCCATGTCTGGCAATTGGCCTGGGCACTGGACAATTTCCACTACCGGCGCGGGCCCATTCATGCCGCGATAGCCGTGTGGCGGGCCGCGCGGACCGCGGCGGATCACCTCGGCGACCTCGACATCCGCGTTCTGGCCCTCCGGGGACTCGGCCACGCCGCCGCCGACGCCCATCTGCACGACGAGGCGACGGACAACCTCACGAGGGCGCTCAAGCTGGCCGAGCAAGCAGACGACCGCGACGCGCAAGCGCGGACCCATCACGTCATCGCCAGGGTTCACGACAACCGGGGAGACCATCGGCGGGCGCTGAAGCACGCCGCCACCGCCCTGGACCTCTACCGCACGCTCGATCTGCCGTTCCGGGAGGCGGCCGCGCTCAACGAGGTCGGCTGGCAGTACGCACAGCTCGGGCAGTACGACTCCGCGCGCACCCACTGCGGTGCCGCCCTGGAGCTGACCCGCCGCCACAACTACCAGGACTTCGAGGCCGCCTCACTGGACAGCCTCGGCTACATCGCCTACCACGCCGGTGAGCACACGCTCGCCTTGGAGTATTACCAGCAGGCCCTCGTCCTGTACCGGACGCTGGGCCACACCTACAGCGAAGCCGAGACCCTCGAATACCTCGGCCTGACCCACCGGGCTCTCGGCGGCCACGACGACGCGAGATACCTGTGGCACCAGTCCGTCCAGCTGTTCCGCGACCATCATCGTCACCAGGACGCGCACCGCGTGGAGGGCTACCTCGCCGCATCGCCCGGCGAAACCGCTTGGGGGCAGCGGTAACCGGCGTTCAGCGCGCGTGGACGTACTGGTGCCCGAACAGGCCGAGCTGCCAGGTGTAGCGGACGGCTTCGCGGGTTTGGGCGTAGGCGTCCTCGGTGCCGTGCCAGATCGCCTGGGCGATCAGTTCGATCGTGGCGGCGACGACAGTTCGCGCGGTGAACGGTGGCGGCACCGGCAGCGCGGGATCGGTCTTACGCAGCCAGCCGACCGTCCGATCGAACACGGCTTCGCCGGCGCGCAGGGTGAGTTCGCGCGCCCGGAGCCCGGCGTCGCCGAGTGCGTAGATCTCCAGCAGGACGGCGCGGACGGCCGTGGGGTGCCGGTGCACGTGGTCGACGAGGAAGTCACCGCACGCGGTGAGCGCCTGGAGCGGCGTCAGCGCCCCGGCGGCCACCGCGACGGCTTCGTCGAGGAATTCCGTGGTGAACGAGCGGTACGCGACGAGGAAGGCGTCCTGCTTGTCTGCGAACTGTTCGTAGAACGAGGTACGTGACACGCCCGCGGCCGCGGTGATGTGGCCGATCGTGGTGTGCGGGTACCCGCGCGCGCCGACGTTGTCCAGTACGGCGTCGATCAGCCGGGCGCGCTGGGTGCCCGCCACCTCGTCGCGGCTCAGGTTGTGCGGCCCCTTCGGCAAGGTGCGGCGGGCGAGACGGTCTTGCGCGGTCACGCCCGAACCGTACCCGCCCAGTGGTCCGGACAATCGTGCTCGCACCGGTGCCCGGCCCGGGAAAACCCGCCGGGCACCGATCAGCGGGACCTCGTGCCGGGGAGGTAACCGGGTTGTCCCGGGCGAGCGAGTTACCCGCCGGGATACGCCCGCAGTCCGACC
>NZ_JBHYIK010000038.1:32659-40365 GCF_042739735.1 Amycolatopsis sp. NPDC059027
CCTGTCCCTCACCCCCACCCCCACCCGGGCTCCGCCCCCCCGCGCACACCGGCCCCCCCCCGGGCCCCGGCGGGCAAACCCCCGGCCGGCCACCGATCAGCGGAACGTCGTCCCGGTCAGGAAACCGGTTTCTCCGGGGCGAGCGAGTTCCCCGCGGGGATCCGCCCGCAGTCCGACGGCGCCGCCTTGCCCGCGAACCGGTCGACGAGCCAGCCGATCGCCGAGGGCGCCCACGCCGCGGCCGCGCCGACGTGGCTCAGCGCGTCGTACTGTTCGTACTTGATCGACTTGTTGCCGGTGGCGCAGTACTGGTTCGCCAGGGCCCGGACGTCGCCGGCGACCATCACGCCGTCCCCGGTGCCGATGCCGGGCGGGTTGCCGAAGGTGCCCTCGAAGACACCGCCGTTGCCCTGCGCGATGAAACCCGGGACGGTCGGGGTGGGCGCCTGGCCGATGTTGATCTTGTTCACCGCTTCGACGAACGGCGGGATCGAGTTCGGGTTGGCGTACTCCGGCTTGACGAGCTTGGTCCAGGTCAACCCGGGATAGTGCCCGACCGCGTCGATGATCGACGCGTGCTCGAGATCCTTGAGCACCTGCAGGCCGTAGCTGCTCGCGTAGGGCTTGAGGTCGATGCCGAAGGCACGGGACGCCCCGATGAGCGCCATCGGCATGACCCCGGTCCACGCGATGCTGCCGTCGACGTACTTGAGGTTGTGCGCGGGGTCGACGAGCACGCCGCCCTCGGTGAAGCCCACCAGATTCTTGTCGACGTCCGGCGCGTAGCGCGGGGCGAGCGCGGCCGCCCAGCCGGTCGCGATGGCGCCACCCGAGTAGCCGATGAGCCCGAACTTGGTGTTCTCGTTCATCCCCGTCTTGGGGGACTTCGTGGCGGCCCGGATCGAGTCCAGCGTGTTGGTGCCGTATTCCGGCCCCGCCGCGAAGTTCGCGGTCTGCCCTTCGGTGTCGGGAATGACCACGTTGTAGCCCAGCAACAGAGCGGGCGCGATGAAGAGGGCTTCCGCGTTCGGGATGAGACCACCGAGCGAGACGTCACCGGCGATCGCCCGGGACGGACCGTGTTCGGGGTTGAGCGAGTCGTAGAACGACTGGTACGACACGGCTTTGCCGGTGTCACCGGTCAGG
Source organism: Amycolatopsis sp. NPDC059027 (assembly GCF_042739735.1). NCBI lineage: Bacteria > Bacillati > Actinomycetota > Actinomycetes > Pseudonocardiales > Pseudonocardiaceae > Amycolatopsis > Amycolatopsis sp. NPDC059027. The sequence continues at coordinate 33,806 of NZ_JBHYIK010000038.1, forward strand.
CTGCGGACCACCGAGGTGACGTTGGCGGACGGGCGGCCCTGGGCGTCGGTCGACCGGTAGAGCAGCTGGACGGCCTGCACCGGCGTGGGAATACCGATGACGTGGTAGCTCAGCGTCCGGGTCTTGAGCACGGTCCCGGGGGCGAACGACGAGAGCGGCTCGCTGCCGCTGTAGGCGTAGAACGGGTCGGCCGCGGTGGTCGCCGTCCCTGCCGCGGCGGCCGTGGCGGCCGGTGCGGCGACGAAGGTCAACGTGAGGGCGACCGCGGCGGCCAGCAGGCGAACAGGGTTTTTGCCCATGACTCCCCTTTGAATCATGAAGTGGATCACAGTGCGACGCGGTCAACCTACCAGCCAGTAACTATCATGTACAGCGCCGTACATGATTTTTACGGCGCACCTGACGGTGAGTCGCCTTCACGCGCAGTCACCACTCGGGTCCGGTATTGACACCAGCGCTCGAAGGGTGTGTGATTTCCGCTATAGATAGGAAACTTTCCTAACTATGACGTCCCCGGTGGGCCCCGCCCATTCCGCCGCGTTGCCCCTCCCTGTCCCCGACCCAGCAGGAGGCCTCCAGTGGCACCCCGCCCACCGTGGCGCGCGGCCTTATCGTGCCTGGCCGCCGCGGCGCTCGGCAGCACCGTGCTGCCCGCGCTCACCGCGTCCGCGGCGTCGACCGACTACGAGTCGGAAAGCGCTTTCATCTCCCAGGGCAAGGTCGAGTCCAACCACGCCGGCTACTCCGGCAAGGGATTCGTCAACTTCGACAACGTCGCCGGTAGCTATGTCGAGTACTCCGTCAACGCGGCACAGGCCGGCACGCACACGCTGACCTTCCGCTACGCCAACGGAACCGCGGCCGACAGACCGCTCTCGCTCAGCGTGGGCGGCGGTCCGGCCACCACCCTGTCGTTCCCCGGCACCGGCTCGTGGACGACGTGGAAAACCGTGACCGCGACGGTGAAACTGACCGCGGGCGCCAACAAGATCCGCACCACCTCCACCACCGCGGACGGCGGCCCGAACGCCGACAAGCTCACCGACACCTTCACCGGCTCCGACGACGGCGAGCCGCCGACGCCGCCCAAGAACCTCAAGGCGAGCGACGTCAAGCCGACCTCGGCGACGTTCACCTGGGAGGCCTCGACCGACAACGTCGGTGTGGTGCGCTACGAGATCAACCGCGGCGGCAACGTCCTCAAGAGCGTCGACGGGAACACGCTTTCCGCGACCGTGGACACCCTGACCCCGAACACCGCCTACGACATCTCGGTCGGCGCGTTCGACGCGGCGGGCAACCCCTCGCAGCAGAGCAACGTCGTCACGTTCACGACTCCCCCGAGCGACGACACCACCCCGCCGACCGCGCCCTCGGCGCTCAAGGTGACCGGGACGACCGCGAACAGCGTGTCGCTGGCGTGGAACGCCTCCACCGACAACAGCGGCAAGATCGCCGGTTACGACGTCTACCAGGGCGCCACCAAGGTCGCGACCACGACGTCGCTGGAGGCCACGGTCACCGACCTGACCCCGGCCACGTCCTACACGTTCACGGTGAAATCCCGTGATCCCAACGGGAACACCTCGGCCGCGAGCAACGCCGTCACCGCGAAGACCACCGGCGGGGGCGGGATCCCGGAGTACGACAAGGACATCGCGAAGGCCGACCTGGCGTGGTCGGTGGACTTCCTGCCCGACGGCTCGGCACTGGCCACCGAACGCGACCGGTTCGAGGTCGTCCGGGTGACGCCGGACGGGCAGAAGACCGTGGCGGGCAAGGTTCCCGGCACGGTCACCACGAACGGCGAGGGCGGTCTGCTCGGGCTGGCGCTCTCCCCGGCGTTCGCCACCGACCACTCCGTGTACTTGTTCCAGACCACCGCGAACGACAACCGGATCGTGCGGATGAAGTACGAGAACGGCAAGCTGTCGGCGACGTCGGAGCCGGTCCTCACCGGGATCGCCAAGAACCGCTACCACAACGGCGGCCGGATCCGGTTCGGCCCGGACGGCAAGCTCTACGCCACCGCGGGCGACGCGAAGAACGGCGGTAACGCGCAGAACAAGAACTCGCTCAACGGCAAGATTCTGCGGCTCAACGCGGACGGCTCCGCGCCTTCGGATAACCCGTTCTACGCCGACGGCGGCAACGCGCGCTACGTCTGGAGTTACGGCCACCGCAACCCGCAGGGCCTGGCATGGGATTCGCGCGGCCAGCTCTGGGCGGCGGAGTTCGGCGACAACACGATGGACGAGCTCAACCTGATCCAGAAGGGCGGCAACTACGGCTGGGACAAGTGCGAAGGCACCCAGGGCGACTGCGCGGGCTTCATCGCCCCGAAGAAGACCTGGCCGACTTCCCAGGCGGGGCCGAGCGGGATCGAGATCGTCGGCGACTGGATCTACGTCGCCGGGGTTACCGGCGAACAGCTGTGGGTCATGCAGATCAACTCGGCGGGTAACGGCGTCGGCCCGGCGCAGGCGGTGTTCTCCGGCCGCTGGGGCAGGCTGCGCTCGGTGACGAAGTCGCCGGACGGCGGGCTCTGGCTCACCTCCACCAACAACGACAAGAACGGCGGCACGCCGTCGGTGCTCGACAACGTCATCGTGCGGCTGAAGTTCGCCGGCGGGAACACCCCCGGCACCGATTTCAAGCTGAGCAGCACCGCCTTCGCCGACAACGCCAAGATCCCGGACAAGTACACCTGCGCCGGCGACCACTCCGCCGGACAGGACACTTCGCCGCCGCTGGCTTGGGGCGCGGGAAAGACCGGCGCGAAGGGCTACGCGATCGTCTTCGCCGACGTCGCGAACAACGGCAACAAGCTGCACTGGGCGATCTGGGACATCCCGGCCGCGACCACGTCGCTGCCGGAGGGCCTCGGCGCCGGGTTCAGCGTGCCGGGCCAGGGCGGCGCCAAACAGAAGGCCATGGGCAGCGGGGCGAACACGCAGAAGTTCTTCGGCCCGTGCCCTGGCGGTTCCAGCCATCCGTACACGTTCACGCTCTACGCGCTGAACACCGAGACCGTCCCTGGCTTGAGCTCGTCCTCGACGATGGCCCAGATCGAGACGGCGATCAAGAACGCCTCCACGGCGGGCGTGAAGCTGCGCGGGACCTCCAGCGCGGCAGCCGGCTGAGCCGCGGCCGGGGGTGACCGGAGCGGCGCCGGTCACCCCCAGCCGCACCCACTCTGACATCTCTCCCGGCGCCTCCGCCGTTACGCGGGTCCGTCCCGGGTCACGAACCCCGGAATGCCTTGACGGTCAGTTCGTAGGACCTCGCGCGGGCCGCCGGGTCGTACACCGGCGTCTCCAGCATCAGCTCGTCCGCGCCGGTCCGCTCCGCGATGCCGGTGAGCCGCCGAGCCACGGTCTCCGGCGAACCTTCCGCCTGCTGCGCGTGGTAGGCCGCGAGCCCTTCTTCCAGTTCGGGCGCGAAAACGTGCTCCGCCGCTTCGGCGACAGTGGGAAACGGAGCGGCGTCATCCTGCTTCGCGATGTTCTCGGTCAGCACCCGCGCGGGCAGTCCCAGTGCCGCGGCCTCGGCGTCGGAGTCCGCGCAGATCGTCCGGACCGCGACGATCACGTACGGCTCCGCGCACCAGCGCGACGGCCGGAAGCCCGCCCGGTACCGCTCCACCACCTCGACCGTGCTCTGCGGCCGGATGTGATGGGCGACCGCGATCGGCAGCCCCAGCTCGGCGGCCAGGCCCGCGCCCGCCGGGCTGGACACCAGCAGCCACGGCCGGGGCCGCTCGACGCCGGGCAGCAGGGACGTCTCGTCGGCGAGGAAACCCAGCAGCGCGGTCACTCCCTCGCGGTATTCCTCGTCGGTCGCGATCCCGGCTCCCCGGCGCAGTGCCCGGACCACCGGCTCGCGGAACGTTCCCGGCCCGCGCCCCATGCCGAGGTCGATCCGCCCGGGATGCAGCGCCGACAGGCTCAGGAACTGCTCGGCGAGCGCCAGCGGCGCGTGGTTGGGTACCAGCACTCCGCCCGAGCCGACCCGGATCGCGCCGGTCGCCGCCGCGTACGAGGCCGCGAGCACCGGGGGCGACACGCTGGCGATGATCGGGGTGCCGTGGTGCTCGGTCAGCCACATGCGCCGGAAGCCGAGTTCCTCGGCGCGGCGTGCGGTGGTGACCGTCGCGGCCAGTGTGTCGCCCGCCGTCCTGCCCGCTTCCACGAGCGTGAGTTCCAGCACGGACAGAGGAAGATCGTTCATGACGGCCACGGTAGCGGAACGCCCGCCACCGCACGGATCTTCACCGAATTCGCGCAACGAAAACGGGAACTCGCCGGAAACCGCGACACTGCGTGACAACTCACCCGGCTTTGACAGCTCCACCTTTCTTCAAGTGTCCTTGACATAGCCTTTGCAATCCCTTTACCTTGGCGGGGCGATGATCGTTTCGGTCACCGCGGTCGGTGTATCCCCGTTCGGAGGTAGCGCATGGAAAAGCTGGTCGAGCTGATCGCGCAGGACAAGGTGTGGGACAAGTGGGTCGCCGCGAATTCGGCGCCGAGCGCGAACAAGGAAGGCTGCATTTCGCGGGCCAAGCAGGGCTGCATTTCCAGCTCGCGGTCCCGCAAGGCCTGACGGCTTCCCCGCACCGGTGACCGTCGGCGGGTTCCGCCGTCGACGGCCACCGGTGTCCGGCATCGGATGATGGGTGAACATGACGAGCCAGCCCCCGGCCGAGATGGTCGACGCCGTCCGTGACATTCCCCTGTACCGGGATTCCGTCGAGCGCGGCGAGTTCCCGATTCTCGAAAAGGACCGCATCGCGCGGGAATTCCCGGACAACTGGATGACCCCGGACCTGAAGGCGGCGCTGGACTCCGGCGCCGCGGAGTTCGTGCTGTCCACCGGCACGAACCACGCGCGCATGCAGCTGATCCGGCCGCCGTATTTCCTGCTGAAATCCTATTACCGGCTGTGGAGCGAACACCCCGACATCGCGCACACCTGGGAAAAGGGCTGTCCGCGGGTGTCGCTCACGACCGTGCTGGCCACCCAGCACGTCGCGCGGGTCAACGCCAGGGCACGCGGCGAGCAGCCCGCCGAACACCCGAGCCTGGCGGATCGGCGTCTCGACGAGCGCACCGTCTACGTCAACCAGCGGCTGGATCCCGCGTTGTGGAGTCGCGAGGACGTCGCCGGCATGCTCGGCGAAATCGAGCGGACGCGGTCGGGGCATCCGAGCGGGAGTTACCACCTCGACTGTTCGAGCTACCATCTCGCCCATCTGGTACTCAAGGCGCGGCGGTGGGGCCTGGCACAGGCTCTGCCCCGGCCGGACAGCATCGTCCACGCCTACGAATACACCCCGGACAATGTTTCCCGGTTTATCCGCGAGCATTTCGACTGCCCGATCATCGACCTGTTCGGCAGCACCGAACTCGGTTATCTCTATTACAGCGACCGCCAGGGCCGCTATCATCCCCACCTCGACGAAATGCGGGTCGAACTGGTGCCGGTCGAAGAAGGCAGCACGCTGTTCGGCCTGATCGTCTCCAGTATCCGCAATCCGTACATGCCGCTGATCCGGTACCGTTCCGGCGACTGCGCGCGCACGGTGGACGGGAGCCCCGACCCGACGCGCATCGCGCGCTTCTGCGGCCGGGAGAAGGAACTGATCCGCGTCGGATCCACTCTGCTCTGTCACGGTGACCTCGACCGGTGGATCGGCGAATGCGCTCCACCGGTGTTCCTCTACCGGCTGCGGGTCGGCGAAGACAACACCGCGGAACTGGAATACACCACGTTCGACGGCGATCCGCTCGGCGCCCCGGCCGCCACGTCACTGGTCGCGGCCCTCTCGGAGCACCTGGAACTGGCCGTCGAACCGGTACACCGGAACCGCATCCCGATCGGCAGGTCCGGCAAGTACGCCTGGCTGCACCCGGAATCCCGAAACCACTAGGAGCATCGTGCCCGCTGTTTCCGCCGCCGATCTGCGTTCCCTGCTGGGCGAGCCGCTGTACGCGGAAGTCGTCGAATATTTCGTCGCGAAGACCGGCGAACCCGCCGAGTACGTCGAGCGGCAGACGCTGGAATGCCTGCGCTATCTCTATCTGGTCTCGGCGCACGAGGACGAGCTCGCCGGTCTGTTCCTCCCCGTCGAGCAGGAGATCGACGAGATCTGGCACTACCTGATCCTGCAGACCCGGGAGTACCGCGAATTCTGCACCGAGCGGCTGCCGGGCGGCTTCTTCGTCGAGCACCGCAGCATCAGCTACTCCGACTACCGGACCGAGCCGCCCCGGGAGCAGGCCGCGGCCGAGGCGCTACGCTGGATTCCCTTGTACGTCAAGGAGTTCGGCCCCTTCGACGAAGGCGCACTGCCGCACTGGACGATCGTCCGGTTCCTGCACGAGGAGCTGGACATGTCGCTGGGCCAGATCGCCGAACTCGGCACGGCCGCCGTCAGCTGACCGTGGCCACGGCCCTGGGGGGGGGGGGGCGGCCCGCGCGCCCCCACCCCCCCGAGAGCCAGCCCGACCCGACCACCCACCCCCCCCCCCCCCCCCCCCCCCCCACAACGCACCTCT
>NZ_JBHYIK010000038.1:40375-58058 GCF_042739735.1 Amycolatopsis sp. NPDC059027
GGCGCCCTCTCACCCCGCGCCGCCCGCCCGCGCGGGGCGCCCCCCCCCGCGCCCGCGCGGCCCCCCCCCGCCCCCCCCGCCCCCCCCCCCCCCCCGGGGCCGACGGCGAGCTGGACCGCCAGCACCACACCGAACGCCGCCGCGTAACTCTGTCCACTTTGGATGGAGCCGAACAGCGTCCCGAGCGCCGCGACACCGATCGCCATCGCACCCTGTTGCGTGGTCACCAAGATGCCGCCACCGACACTCGCGTAGGCGGTGGGGACCGCGCCGAGCACCTCGATGTTCGCGGCGCCCACCACCAGTGCCTGGCCAAGGCCGATCAGCACGAGGCCCGGCAACGCGCTCCACACGGTGCCGCCGAACCAGCCCAGCGGCAACGCGGCCAAGAGCCAGACCACGCCGAGCCCCTGCACCAGCGCGCCGTACGGCGTCACCCGCGCACCCCACCGGGTACGCAACGCCGGTATCGCGAACGAGCCGAGCAGGAACGCCAGCGACATCGGGGCCACGGCGAGTCCGGCGGCCAACGGGTCCAGGCCGATTCCGTGTTGCAGCGTCAACGGCAGCGCGAAGAGGAATCCTGCCCAGGCGGCCAGAAACGGCGCGAGCAGCAGCAATCCCCCGCGCACCTTCGGTTCGGTGAGCACCGACGGCGGCAGCAGCGGCACCGCGCCGGAGTCGACGACTCGTTTTTCCGTACGCCACAACGCGATCGCCACCACCGGGGCGAGGAACGGCAACGCGAGCGTCCACCACGGCCAGCCCAGCAACGGGCCTCGGTTGAGGGGCACGAGCACCGCCAGCACCAGCACGCCGAGCAGCGCGGTGCCGCGCAGGTCGACGCCCGCCGGGTGCTCGGACCTGCTGTCGGGCACCACGAACACGGCCAGCACGGCGGCGATCAGGCCGAGCGGCAGGTTGACCAGGAACAGCAGACGCCAGGAGGTGCCCCACAGATCGGCCTTCAGCAGGACCCCGCCGAGCACCAGCCCGAGAATCGCGGCCAGCCCGCTGACCGCCGCGTACCGGCTCATCGCCTTCGCTCGCCGTTCCGGCGCGACGGCGGCTTGGATGGTGCCGAGGACCTGCGGCGGGATCAGCGCGGCCGTCGCGCCTTGCACGATTCTGGCGGCCACCAGCCACTCCGCGCCGGTCGCGAGCGCGCACAGCAGGGAGGCGAGGACGAAGCCGAGCAGCCCGATCACGAGTACGCGACGTCGGCCATACGCGTCCCCGAGCCTGCCGCCGAGCACGAGCAGCAGGGTGAACGCGATGCCGTATCCGGCGACGACGAGTTCGAGATCGGCGTTCGGCGCGCCCAGTTCCCCGGCGATCGTGGGCAACGCGACGTTGACGATGAACGAGTCCATCATCGGCAGGAGCGTGGCCAGCAGGACGACGCCGAGCCCGAAACCGGACAGCGGGCGGCTCACGGCGCCACCGGTTCGTCCACATGCGACAGCCGGAAGCCCCGATAGCCGTCCAGTGCCACGGCGTCGCAGATGCGCCGGTACTGGTCGAGACCGCCGGCGTAGGGCATGAACACCCGCGCCTTGCCCTCGATGTTCGCGCCGAGGTAATAGGAATCGGCATGGTGGTACAACGTCCGGCTCGCGGCTTCGGCGACCCGCACCGCCCACTCGTCCTGCGCGGATTGTTCGGCTTCCGCCGTGCGTATACCCGCCGAACGTAGCTGTACCAGCAGTTCCCGGATCCAGGCGACGTGGTGCTCGATCGCCCGGAGCATGTTCGACAGATTCATGGTGCTGCCGGGGCCGGTGATCGTGAACAGGTTCGGGAACCCGGACACGGCGAGCCCGAGGTAGGTCCCCGGCCCGTCCGCCCACCGGTCCGGCAGCCGGGCGCCGTCCCGGCCGGTGATGTCCATCCTGGCCAGCGCCCCGGTGAACGCGTCGTAGCCGGTGGCGAAGACGAGCACGTCCAGCGGGTAGCTCTCCTTCGTGGTGCGAACGCCGTCCTCGGTGATCTCCTCGATCGGTTCGGCGCGCAGGTCCACCAGCCGGACGTGCTCCCGGTTGAACGTCTCGTAGTAGCCGTCGTCGACGCAGAGCCGTTTCGTGCCGATCGGATGGCCTCGGGGGACGAGCAGCTCCGCGGTCCCGGGGTCGGTCACGGTCTTCCTGATCTTGTCCCGGAAGAAATCCGCCAGCAGCGCGTTCGCCGCGAGATCGCGGCCGGTGTCGGTGAACGTCGCGACGATCCCCGTCCCGCCGTCGGCCCATCGGCGTTCCAGCGCGGTTCGCCGCTCGGCGGGTTCAGTGTCCAGAATGGACTTTCCGGTGCCCGCCACCACGTGCCCGAACCGGGTCGTGCTCGCCAGTGCGACGCGCTCATCGTACTTCTCCGCCTCCCCCGCCAGCTGGGCCTCGGTGAGCGGACGGTTCCGCGCGGGCACGCTGAAGTTCGCGGTCCGCTGGAACACCACGACTCCGGCGGCCTCCTCGGCGATCCGCGGGATCACCTGGATGCCCGACGACCCGGTGCCGAGCACGCCGACCCGCTTGCCCGCGAAGTTCACGGGTTCGTGCGGCCATCGCCCGGTGTGGAAGCGTTCGCCGCGGAACCGTTGTATCCCGGGGATGTCCGGGATCTGCGCGGCGGACAGGCAGCCGACGGCCGTGACGAGGAACCGGCACCGCACTTCCCCGCCATGTTCGGTGCGCACCAGCCAGGTCGAAGACGGCTCGTCGAAGGTGGCCGCGACGACCCGCGTGCCGAAGGTGACGAACGGGTACAACCCCGCCCGCTCGGCGAAGTGTTCGGCGTAGCGCAGGATTTCCGGCTGACCGGCGAACCGCTCGGACCACGTCCACTCCCGGTGCAGCTCGCGGTCGTGGAGATAGCAGTAGTCGAGGCTCTCGATGTCGCACCGCGCGCCGGGATACCGGTTCCAGTACCAGGTTCCGCCGACCCCGCCGCCGGTTTCGAAGGCGTGGCAGGTGAATCCGCTCTTCCGCAGCTCCGCGAGCAGGTGCAGGCCGGCGAACCCGGCCCCGATCACGAGGACGTCGTAGTCGGTCCGCGCGCCCCAGCCGTCGCCCAAGGGGATCCCTCTCCTCCGGGCGTCACCGCCGGGGCACGCCGCGTGTCTCCTCGCTCTCGCAAGATCACCCTACCGGCAAAACGGACTTTACGTACAGATCAGGCGGTGTTACGCAACACGTTCTCCCCACCGGATCGACGCCGGAAGGCTCGCCAGCGGAGGCCGCTGCGCGCAGGGGAGGTCGGTGAGCACCAGCTCGCGCTCGACACCCTCGCCCGAGGAACCGCGCTGGAACTGGGCGAGCAGCGTCGACGGCGGACGTGCCGCGATCAGCCGGTCGTAGCGCTCGAGCCGGTCCATCAGCGTGTGCATGATCTGCGCGGCCATCCGGCCAAGCGCCTGGACGCTCTGATGGCGGTGCACCCGGTGGCCGAGGTCGACCTGGGCGAGCGCGTCGAGCCCGCGCAGCTCCAGCAGATCGATCAGGTGCCCGATCTCTACGCCGTAGTCGGCGACGAACGGGATGCTCTCCAGCACCTCGCGGCGTCCGGCGTACTCACCGGCGAGCGGCTGCACGAACCCGGCCAGCTCGGGCCAGAACATGTTGAGCAGCGGCCGCGCGACCAGCTCGGTCACCCGGCCGCCGCCGTCGGCGTCGGTGCCCGCCGCGCCGATCAGCGGGCGGTGGTAGAAACCCTTGACGTAGGCCACCGACGGATCGGTCAGCAGCGGGCCGAGCAGCCCGGTGACGTAGCCGGTGGTGAACTCGCGGAGATCGCCGTCGACGAAGACGACGAGATCACCGCTCGTGGCCGCGACCCCCTTCCACAGCGCCTCACCCTTACCGTCCAAACCGGACAGTGCGGGCAGCACGGCGTCCTGCGCGACGACGTCCGCGCCCGCCGCCGCGGCGACCCGGGCGGTCGCGTCGGTGGATCGGCTGTCCACCACGAGGATCTCGTCGACCAGCGGATGCCGTTCGACGAGTTCCTCACGGATGGCCGTCACGATCGCGCCGACCGTGGCCTCCTCGTCGCGCGCCGGGATGACCACCGACACCGTGGTACCCCGTTTGACCGCCACCAGTTCTTCGGCGCTCCAGTCGTCCGCCGTCGCGCTGCGCCGGGTGAGCCAGGTGCCGACCTCCGCCGAAACCCGCGGCCGCTCCCCGCCTTGCTCGCTCGTGCGCATGGGTCTCCCCTTTCCTCAGAGGCTCGTCGCCTGTGATCGAGGTTCGGGGCGCCAGGTTTCCGGCGTGCGCCCTGGCATGAAACCGCTGCGTTACGAGTCTGCTGTGGCGTTAACGGGTCCGGTCACACTTCCTCGAAAGCGTCATGATCCACACCCGATACGGTCACGGTGCGCGGGAACCCGCTAACCGGCGCGGTCCTCGCACGACGCGGCAAGCCGTCCGGCCAGTTCGTCGGCTTCCGCGACGCGGTGTTGTGCCCGGTACAGTTCCACGGCCTGGCGCCACGCGTCCCGCGCGGAGGCCTGCCTGCCCGCCGCGTCGAGGACGGTGCCGAGCTGGTCCAGCGTGCTCGCCCTGTCGTAGGTGTTGTCGATTTCCTGTTGCACGGCAAGGGCTTCCCGGTACCGGGCGATCGCGTCGGCGTACCGGCCCGCGTGCTGGGCGAGGTAGCCGAGGCTGTCCAGCGCGTTCGCCTCGCCCTGCCGGTCGGCGTGCTCGCGGTGCAGCGCGAGCGCGCGCTCGCAGTGGGCATGGGCCTGGCCGTGGTTGCCCAGCCGGACGTGACACCGGCCGACGAGGTTGTGCGCGTTGGCCGCGCCGACCGGATCGTCGAGCGTGCCGAACAACCGCAGCGATTCGGCGGCGTGCGTGAGCGCGAGCTCGTCCGAACCGTTCTGCGCCAGCGCCAGCGCGAGAAACCGATGCGTGTTACCGAGATTGGCGACGTCGCCGGTCCGCTCGGTGGCGGCGACGGCTTGCCGCAGATGCTCGATGCCGTCCGCGCGGCCGCCGAGCCGGGCATGCGCGTGCCCGAGCCGCCGATGCGCCCAGGCCAGCGCCGTGGGGGTGCCGAGCCGCCGCGCGGCACCGAGTCCGTCCTGCCAGACGCGGAGATTGTCGGCCAGGTGGCCACGCCGGTAGTGGAAGGTGTCCAGCGACCACGCCAGGCGCCACGTCTGTTCGTCCCAGCCCGCTTCCGCGGCGAACCGGTGCGCGGCGAGCAGGCAGTGGTGCTCGGCGTCGAACCAGGCGAGCGCCTCGGACTCATCCGCGAGCGGCTGTGGCCGGACGTCCTCGGCCGGTGTCCCGGGCTCGATCGGCGGCCGATGCGGTTCGAGCAGCCGCTCGCCCGTGTAGGCGGTGTGCAGGAAGAAATCGACCAGACGGCGCAACGCCACGGCACGTACGGGTTCGCCGAGACTCCGACGGGCTTCTTCGGCGGCGTAGAGCCGCACGAGATCGTGCATCCGATAGCGGAGCGGTACCGGCTGGGCCACCAGATGCGCCGCCTCCAGCTCCCGCAGCAGCGTCCGCACCCTGGCGACCGGCAACCCGGCCAGCGCGGCCGCGGCCGTCAGGCCGATGTCCGGCCCCGGTGCCAGGCCGAGCAGCCCGAACAGGGTCGCCGCTTCGCTGTCCAGCGCGCGATAGGACGAGGTGAACACCGCCCGCAGGTTCGCCGACACCTCGCCCGCGTCCAGCGCGTCGAGCCGGCCCGCGGTGTCCCGGAGTTCCTCGGCCAGCACCCGCAGCGGCAGCCCTGGCTGGGTCGCCACCCTGGCCGCGACGATCCCCACCGCGAGCGGCAGGCCACCGCACAGCGCGAGCAGATCGGCGACCGCGTCCGGTTCGGCCGCCACCCGCGTGGCGCCGAGATGCCGGGTCAGCAGTTCCCCGGCCTCCTGCCCGGTCCACACGTCGAGGGTGAGCAGCAGCGCGCCGTGCGTGGCCACCAGCCCGCCGAGCCGGTGGCGGCTGGTGACCACCACCGTGCAGTCGGGACTCCCCGGCAGCAACGCGGTGACCTGGGCGGCGTCGCGGGCGTTGTCGAGCACGACCAGCATGCGGCGACCGGCGACGAGGCTGCGATACAAGGCGAACCGGGCCCCCTCGTCCGCCGGGATCGCGCCCGGCGCGACCCGCAGCGCGTCCAGGAACCCGCGGACGGCCACCGCCGGGGACACCGGCTCGGCCGTGGGATCGAATCCGCGCAGGTTGACGTACAGCTGACCGTCCGGGAACCGGTGCGCGTTCCGGTGGGCCCAGTGCAGCGCCAGCCAGGTCTTGCCGATCCCGCCGATGCCGCCGAGCGCCGAGATCACCATGGTGCTGCGGAGATCCGCACCGGCGTCGAGCGCCTCGCCCAGCCGCGCCAGCTCCCGTGCGCGACCGGTGAACAACCGCGGCGGGGCGGGCAGCTGCCGGGGCACGGGCCGCTCGCCCGGCGACGTCTCCCGCTCGGGCAGCTCCTGGGCGAGCACCCGGCGGTGTGCCTCGCGGAGTTCGGCACCCGGATCGACGCCGAGTTCGCCTGCCAGCCGGGCGCGGGTGCTGTCGAACCGCCGCAACGCCTCGGCCTGCTGCCCGGCACCGGCCAGCGCGAGCATCAGCCGGGCGGCCAGTCCTTCGTGCAGGGGTTCCTCGTCCGCGAGTGCCCGCAGGCGGGAGACCGCTTGCCCGGGCTCCCCCAGCTCCCGCGCGGTGTCCGCGTAGCCGAGCGTGGCCTCGGTCCGGCGCCGCAGCACCGCGACCGCGACCGGGTGCGCCAGGATCCGGCTGTCCACATTGGACAAGAAGGGGCCGCGCCAGAGCCCGAGCGCGGCCGAATACGCCGCGAGTGCCTGCCGGAATTCCCCTTCGGCACGGCATCGGCCCGCCTCGCCGATCAGCTCGTCGAAGCGCAGCAGATCCAGTTGCCCTCCGGTCACCCGCAACCGGTAACCGCCCCTGACCGCGACGATGAGCTGTGCCGCGCCGCTGCCCCGGCCCGGTTCGAGAATCCGCCGCAGCCGGGCGACGTAGGTGTGCAGCAGGTTCGCGGCGGACTTCGGCGGGTCCTCGCCCCACAGCAGCTCGGCGATTTCGTCCGTGCCGACCGCCCGATCGGGCTGCACCGCCAGCAAGGCGAGGAGCGTGCGTTGCTTGAGCGCGCCGATCTCGACCGGATTCCCGTTGTGCCACAAGCCGAGCGGGCCCAGTACCGAGATCAGCGGCCCGCGGCGGGCCCCGGCCACGCGGACGCGCTCCGGTGGTTCCAGCCCTGCCGCTTCGGCCAGCCGCCGGAGGGATTCGCCCCGTGGCCTGCCACCCGTGCCCCGTTCGACGCCGCGCACCGTGCGTTCGCTCACGCCCGCTCGCTCGGCGAGTTCCCGCTGGCTCAGCCCGGCCCGCACCCGCGCGGTACGGAGCCGCTCCCCGAACGGCTCCGCCGCCTGGCGCATGATCACCCATCCCCTCCGCGGTCCCCGACGCGCCACCCGTCGCGGCCGGGCGAGTCCGTTTCCATCCTGCCCGAGCCGTCCGGCGGCGAAAAGCCGCCCGCCCGTTCACGGTGCCGCGCGGGTTTTGCCGATTCTGCCGGTCCGCGCCGGAGCACGACCGGCGATTCACAACGTTCGCGCTGGTCATGGCCTCGGACGTCCGCCGATCCGGACGCGGACGCGGCCCGGTTCCGGTACAGGAATACGTCGGCACCACCCGGCTACCGTGGTTCCGGTGATCATTTCAGCCGCGAGGAGGACAGCCATCCTGGCCACGAACCGGGCAGCGGGCAGGGACCTCGGCTCGCTCAGCGCGCTCCTCGGCGTGACCAGGGCGCGGGTGCTGGAGGCCACCGAGGCCGGGTGCACCACCACCGAGTTGAGCAGGCGGGTGGGCGTCTCGGCCGCCTCGGCGAGCTACCACGCCTCGATCCTGCGTGCGGCGGGCCTCATCGCGACCCGCCGCACCGGTATCGCGGTACGGCACGAGATCACCGTGCTGGGCGCGCACCTGCTGACCGGCCGGCGGGGGGGCGGCCGGTCAGCGGGCTGCGGGCCGGAGCGGTGAGGGCGAGCCTGCCGTCGCGGATCTCGACGATCCGATCCACGCCGTCCAGATGCGCGGTGTCGTGGGTGACCAGCACGGTGGCGACGTCCTGGCGGCGCGTGAACCCGAGCACCAGGTCGATGATCGCCGCGCCGCGCTCGTGATCCAGCGCGCTGGTCGGCTCGTCCACCAGGAGTACCGCCGGGTCGTTCATCAGGGCACGGGCGATGGCGACCCGCTGCCGCTGGCCGCCGGAGAGCTGGTGCGGACGACGAGCACCGTGGCCGGCGAGCCCGACCGCGTCGAGCAGTTCGCGAGCACGGTGGCGAACGGTGCGCGGTGACCTGCCGTCGAGGTGTGCCATCACTTCCAGCTGTTCGACGGCGGTCAGCGAACCGAGCAGGTTGGGCTGCTGGAAGACGATGCCGATCTTTTCGCGGCGCAGCGTGGTCTTCGCCGCACGGCTCATGCCGGTGACGGTGGTGCCGTCGACGACGACCTCTCCGGAGTCGGGGGTGACCAGCGCGGCGGCCACCGCGAGCAAGCTGGACTTCCCCGAGCCGGACGGCCCCACCAGCGCGGTCGCGGTGCCCGCCGGCACGTCCAGCTCGGCGTGGTCGACCGCGGTCAGCCGGTGGTCACCGTCGCGGTAGGTCAGGACGACGTCGTTCAGCCGCAGGCTCATCGGTACTTCTCCCTGGTGTCCGGGTGGATTCAGTGCGTGGACAGCGCGGTCAGCGGGTCGACCGAGGCGATACGGCGGACGGACAGCGCCGCCCCCAGCACGCCGAGCGCGATCATCACCAGCGCCGGCAGCAGCATCGTGCTCACGTCGAGCACGAACGGGACCGTGCCCGCCGCGGCCGCGCCGATCCCGGCGGCGGCGCCGGTGCCGATCGCGGTGCCGGTCACGAGCAGCACCACCGCCTGCCCGAGCGCGTCACGCAGCAGGTAGCCGGTCGTGGCGCCCAGCGCCTTGAGCACGGCGATGTCCCCGGCCCGCTGGATCGTCCAGACGGTGAAGAACGCGCCGATGACCAGCGCCGAGATCGCGAACAGGAAGCCACGCATCAGTTGCAGCGAACCGTTTTCCGAGGTGTAGGAGCCGATGGCCGAGCGCGCGTCGTCGCGGGTGACGGTGGTGGTGCCCAGCCGGGTGTCGGCGGCGGCCAGGTCGGCGCCGCCGGTGGTGCGCAAGGCGATCACCGTGGCGCGCTCGCCCGCCCCGCCGCCCGGCGTGAGCCGCTGCCAGTCGGCCAGGCTGGTCCAGACGACCGGAGTGTGGCTGTAGGAAGCGTCCCCGGCGACCGCGGTGACCCGCACCGGGGCGCCCGCGAGCAGCACGGTCTGACCCGCCTTGGTGGACAGCGCGTCGGCGGCCCCGGTGGACAGCACCACCTCCCCCTGGCCGACACGCCCGGCGGCCGGGGCGAGGCCCGAGCCGGGTGCCACCCCGAAGGCCGACACCACCCCGGTGTCCCCCGAGGACGTCGTGGCCTTGGTGGTGGTGATGCCGAGCGCCTCGGCGGCGGTGACCCCGGGCACCCGCGCCCACCCCGCCTGCTGTGCCCGGTCCACAGTGGACTCGGTGAACGACGGCGGCTGCCCGTGCGAGGACGCGGCGAACGCCAGGTGGTCGGCGGGCAGGCCGGTGACGGCCGAGGTACTCGCCTTCCCCAGTCCGGCGGTGAGGCCGGACAGCAGGCCGACCAGCAGGGTCATCAGCACGACGACGGTCCCCATGAGGGCGAAGCGCCCCTTGGCGAACCGCAGGTCTCTCCAGGCGACGAACACGGCGAACGTCGGCTCCTTCCGGTGCATCCGGCCGGGGACTTCTCCCGGCACACGGCCGACTCTTCTCCTGGACCGGCCGCCGGTCATCGCACCGGGGAACGCTTCGGCGGTATCGAACCGCGGAGGCCGGAATCAACCTTTCGATCGATGCCCCGCCCGCCACGCGCCGTAGTCTGGGCAGGTCATGGAACCGCACGCGCTGACCCGGCCGCTGCGGGTGCTGCGCGTCTGCCTGCACCTGCTGATGGCCGGGCTGCTGACGCTGGCCGCGGTCCGCGCGGTGGCGGGCGGCCAGCCTCGTACCGCATGGATCGTCGTGGCGGCGGTCGTGATGGCGGGCGTGTACGTCACCGGGCCGCTGCTGCCCCGGGTGAGCCGTTCGGGACCGGCCGCCGCGGTGTGGCTGGCCGCGCTCGCCGCGGTGTGGCTGGGGCTGCTGTGGCTCACCCCGGACGGGGTGTGGCTGGCGTTCCCGCTGTTCTTCCTGCAGCTGCACCTGCTGCCAGGGCGGTGGGGACCGCCCGTCGTGGTCGTCACGACCGTGCTCGCGATCGCCGGGTTCGCCTGGCACCAGCGCGCGTTCACCGTCGCCGCGGTGATCGGACCGGCGCTGGGCGCGGCGGTCGCGGTGGCCACGGTCCTCGGTTACCAGGCGCTGTACCGCGAAAGCGAGCAGCGGCGCAGGTGGATCGAGGAGCTGAGCGTGCTTCGCGGCGACCTCGCCGCCGCCGAGCGCTCGGCCGGGGTGCTCGCCGAACGGGAGCGGCTGGCACGGGAGATCCACGACACGGTCGCCCAGGGCCTGTCGAGCATCCAGCTGCTGCTGCGTGCCGCCGAGCGGGCGCTGCCCGGGCGGCCGGGCGACGCGGAACAGCACGTGCGCCGGGCCAGGACCGAGGCACAGCACAACCTCGCCGAAACCCGCCGGTTCGTGCACGCGCTCACCCCGCCGGACCTGGAGAACGGCTCCCTCACCGCCGCGCTGGAACGGCTGTGCGCCACCACCGCCGAGCACTCCGGGCTCGCGGTGCACTTCCACCTCGACGGCGAGCCCGTCCCGATCCCCACCCCGTACGAGGTGGCACTGCTGCGGATCGCGCAGTCGGCGCTGGCCAACACCGTCCGCCACGCGCGGGCGCGGCGGGCCGGGGTCACACTGTCCTATATGGACACCGGGGTGGCGCTGGACGCCGTCGACGACGGGATCGGGTTCACCCCGGAGACACTGCCCGCCACCGGCGACGACGAGGGCGGTTTCGGGCTGGCCGCGATGCGGGCGCGGGCGCACGCGCTCGGTGGCACGCTCACCGTGGAGTCGGCGCCGGGAGCGGGCACCGCGCTCGCGGTCAGCTTCGCCAACCACGATCGGCCACTGGAGGACCCGTGAGCGAGACGATCCGGTTGCTGCTGGCCGACGACCACCCCGTCGTCCGCGCCGGGCTGCGCGCGGTGCTGGACACCGAACCGGGCTTCGCCGTGGTCGCCGAGGCGGGTACCGCCGAGCGCGCGGTGGAACTGGCCGCCACGCTGGCCGTCGACGTGGTGCTGATGGACCTGCGGTTCGGCGCGGAAATGCGCGGGGCGGACGCCACCGCGGCGATCACCGCCCGGCCGGACCCGCCGCGCGTGCTGGTGCTGACCACCTACGACACCGACGCCGACATCCTCGCCGCGATCGAAGCGGGAGCCACCGGGTACCTGCTCAAGGACGCGCCGCCCGAGGAACTCGCCGCCGCGGTGCGGGCCGCGGCCGCCGGCCGCACCGCGCTCGCCCCCGAGGTGGCCCACCGGCTCATGGACCGGATGCGCGCGCCGGGCACCGCGCTGTCCCGCCGCGAGATCGAGGTTCTGCGCCTGGTCGCCGACGGGCTGTCCAACGCCGAGATCGCCGCCGAGCTGTTCCTCACCCAGGCCACGGTGAAGTCCCACCTCGTCCACATCTACGCCAAGCTCGACGTCGACTCCCGCACCGCCGCCGTCGCCACCGCGCACCAGCGGGGCCTCATCCGCCGGTGACCCGCGGGCCGCTACGCCTCTTCTTCGAGCATCTCCGGGGTCACCGCGGACTCGGTGTCCGGGATGCCGAGGTCCTTGGCGCGTTTGTCGGCCATCGCGAGCAGCCGCCGGATCCGGCCCGCCACCGCGTCCTTCGTCATCTGCGGGTCCGACAGCTGGCCGAGTTCCTCCAGTGACGCCTGCCGGTTGGACAGCCGGAGCTTGCCCGCGGCGAGCAGGTGATCGGGCGCGGTGTCGCCGAGGATCTCCAGCGCGCGCTCCACCCTGGCGGCCGCGGCGACGGCGGCCCGCGCCGAACGCCGCAGGTTCGCGTCGTCGAAGTTGGCGAGGCGGTTGGCCGTGGCCCGCACCTCGCGGCGCATCCGGCGTTCCTCCCACTGCAGCACGCTGGTGTGCGCGCCGAGGCGGGTCAGCAGCGCGCCGATCGCGTCCCCGTCGCGGACCACGACCCGGTCCGCGCCGCGGACCTCGCGGGACTTCGCCTGGATGCCCATCCGGCGCGCGGCACCGACGAGCGCGAGCGCGGCCTCCGGGCCGGGACAGGTGACCTCCAGCGACGACGAGCGGCCGGGTTCGGTCAGCGAGCCGTGGGCGAGGAAGGCACCCCGCCACGCCGCTTCCGCGTCGGCCACTCCCCCGGACACCACCGCGGCGGGCAGCCCGCGCACCGGGCGCCCGCGCTGGTCGATCAGGCCGGTCTGCCTGGCCAGTCCCTCGCCGTCCTTCACCACGCGCACGACGTACCGCGTCCCCTTGCGCAGTCCGCCGCTCGCGGTGATCACGTGCACGTCCGAATGGTGCCCGTAGAGCTCGTGGATCTCCTTGCGCAGCCGGCGCGCGACCGAGCCGGTGTCCAGCTCGGCCTCCACCACGACCCGGCCCGCCACGATGTGCAGCCCGCCCGCGAAACGCAGCAACGACGCGACCTCGGCCCGGCGTGGCCCGATCTTCGTGATCTCCAGCCGGCTCAGTTCGTCCTTCACCGCGGCGGTCATCGCCATTGCTGCCCCTCCCTGTCTGCCACTCCGCCCCCGCCGCTCCGGCCCGTTTCGAGACCGAGAGCCTCCCGCATGCAGTGCGCGAGCGCATCCGGATCATGCCGTCCCGGCACTTCCCGGTCTGCCACGGCCCCCAGAAGCGCCACCCCGCCCAGCCGTTCCGCCGCCTTGCGGAGTCTGGGCGGGTCGGGGACGGAATCGCGGTCCGCGATCACCGCGTCGACCCGCAGCCGGGGCGCGTGGTCGAACAGCACATCCAGATGCCGTTCCGGGGAGAATCCGGCGGTTTCACCCGGCTGGGGGACAAGATTCAGGACGACCACCTTGGTCGCCGTGGTCCGGACCAGCGCGTCATGCAGATCCGGGACCAGCAGGTGCGGCAGCACGCTGGTGAACCACGAACCGGGACCGAGGAAGACGACGTCGGCGCCGAGCACCGCGTCGATCGCTTCCGCGCAGCCCTGCGGCGGGCGTTCGGCCTGCCCGCTCGGGTGCAGGCTGATGCGCCGCACCTGCCCCGGTGTCGTCGCCACCGCCACCTGGCCGCGGATACGGCGCAGCGCGGTGGCGTCCTCGCTGTCCAAGCCGCTGACCTCGGCCTCGATCTCCAGTGGTTCCGGGGACATCGGCAGGACCCTGCCGGACACCCCGATGAGCCTGCCCGCCTCGTCGAGCGCGGCTACCGGATCGCCGAGCACCTCGAACAGCCCTGCCAGCAGCAGGTTGCCGACGGCATGCCCGGCGAGCGCGCCGTCCCCGCCGAAGCGGTGCTGGAACACCTCGGCCCACAGGGCGCCGCCGTCCTCGGCGGCGAACGCGGCGAAGGCCTGGCGCAGATCGCCCGGCGGCAGCAGGCCGAGCTCCCGGCGCAGCCGTCCGGACGATCCGCCGTCGTCGGCGACGGTGACCACCGCGGTGACCTCGCGCGTCACCCGCCGCAGCGCGGTGAGTGTCGCGTGCAGCCCGTGCCCGCCCCCGAGCGCGACCGCGCGTACGTTACTCGCGGCCAAGGTCGCGGTGCACCACCTTCACGGCCATACCGTCCTCATTGGACAGACGCTGGGCGAGTTCCTCGGAGATCGCGACGCTGCGGTGCTTCCCGCCGGTGCAGCCCACCGCCAGGGTCAGGTACCGCTTGCCCTCGCGCTTGTAGCCGGCACCGATGAGCCGCAGCAGCTGATGGTAGCGGTCGAGGAACTCCTCGGCGCCCTCCTGGCTGAGCACGTAGTTGCGCACCTCGTTCTCCAGCCCGGTGTGCTCGCGCAGTTCCGGGATCCAGAACGGGTTCGGCAGGAACCGCACGTCCATCACGAGATCGGCGTCCATCGGCAGACCGTACTTGTACCCGAAGGACAGCACGGTCACCCGGGTCGTCGTGCCCGCCTCGGACCCGAACGCGTCCTCGATCTTGGCCCGCAGGTCGTGCACCGACAGCGAGGAGGTGTCCAGCACGAGGTCGGCCTCCTCGCGCAACGGCGAGAGCAGCGCGCGCTCGGCGGTGATCCCGTCGTGCAACCGCCCGTCACCCTGCATCGGGTGACCGCGGCGGACCGCCTCGAACCGGCGCACCAGCACCGCGTCGGTGGCCTCCAGGAACAGGACCCGCGGCTTGTAGCCCCGCGCGTCCAGGTCCTTGATCACCGAGGCGAGGTCGTCGGTGAACGCCCGCGAGCGCACGTCCATCACCACCGCGACCTTGGTGATCGCGCCACGGGCCTGCGCGCCGAGCTCGACCATCGTGGCGATCAGCTCCGGCGGCAGGTTGTCCACTACGAACCAGCCCAGGTCCTCCAGGCATTTGGCCGCCGTGCTGCGGCCCGCCCCGGACAGCCCGGACACGACCGCGACCTCCATCCCGGACCCGCGGTTCTCCTCGTTCGCACTCACTTCGCGTTACCTTCCCCGATCATGTTCCCGGCTCCCCTCCCGACGCGGCCGCCCCGGACTCCCCGGTCAGCGCGGCCACCACCGCCTCCGCGGTGCGCCTGCCGAAGCCGGGCACCGCCTCGATCTCCTCGACCCTGGCCTGCTTGAGCTTCTTCACCGAGCCGAAGTGCTTGATCAGCGCGGTACGGCGAGCCTGCCCCAGGCCCGGCACACTGTCCAATTCGGACGTTTGCATCCGCTTGGACCGCTTCTCCCGGTGGTAGCGGATGGCGAAGCGGTGTGCCTCGTCACGGACACGCTGCATCAGGAACAGCGCGTCCGAGGTCCGCGGCAGGATAACCGGATCCGGGTCGCCCGGCAGCCAGACCTCTTCGAGCCGTTTCGCCAGCCCCACCACGGCGACGTCGTGCACCCCGAGTTCCGCCAGCACGTCCGCGGCCGCGGTGGCCTGCGGGCCCGCGCCGTCGACGACGAGCAGGTTCGGCGGGTACGCGAACTTGCGGGGCTTGCCGGTCTCCGGATCGATCCCCGGCTTCGACGGATCGGCCTCCGCCGTTGCTTCGCCGTTGGCCGTTTCCTTGAGATAGCGGGAAAAACGCCGCCGCACGACCTCTGCGATCGACGCGACGTCGCCCTCGTCGGCGGCCTCGCGCAAGGCGAAGCGGCGGTACTCGGACTTGCGCGCGACCCCGTCCTCGAACACCACCAGCGACGCCACCACGTCACTGCCCTGGATATGGCTGATGTCCACGCATTCGATGCGCAGCGGCGCCGTTTCGAGCGCAAGATAATCCTGCAGCTCGGACAACGCCGCCGAGCGCGCGGTGAGGTCGCCGGCGCGGCGCAGCTTGTGCTGGGTGAACGCCTCCGCGGCGTTGCGCTCGACGGTTTCGGCCAGCGCGCGCTTCTCCCCGCGCTGCGCGACCCGCAGCCGTACCTTGGACCCGCGCAGCCCGGAAAGCCACTCGGTGACCGCGTCGGCGTCCGCGGGCAGCTCGGGCACCAGCACCTCGCGCGGCACCGCCGAACCCGTGTCGACCTCGTCACGAGCCGCGAGATCGGCCTCCTCACCGTAGAACTGGGTGAGGAAGTGGTCGACCAGCGCCGGGACGTCCATTTCCTCGGCCTTGTCGATGACCCAGCCGCGCTGCCCGCGTACCCGGCCGCCGCGCACGTGGAAGACCTGGACCGCGGCCTCCAGCTCGTCGTGCGCGAACGCCACGACGTCGGCGTCGGTGCCGTCGCCGAGTACCACGGCCTGCTTCTCCATCGCGCGGCGCAGCGCGCCCAGGTCGTCCCGCAGCCGGGCGGCGCGCTCGAACTCCAGCTCCTCGCTGGCGGTCGCCATCTCCCGTTCGAGCCTGCGGATCATGCCCTCGGTGCGCCCGGCGAGGAAGTCGCAGAAGTCCTCGACGATCGCGCGGTGCTCGTCGGCCGACACCCGGCCGACGCACGGCGCCGAGCACTTCTCGATGTAGCCCAGCAGGCACGGCCTGCCGATCTGCCCGTGCCGCCGGAACACCCCGGCCGAGCAGGTGCGGGCCGGGAAGACCCGCAGCAGCAGGTCGAGCGTCTCGCGGATGGCCCACGCGTGCGAGTACGGCCCGAAGTAGCGGACGCCCTTCTTCCGCGCGCCGCGGTAGACGTGCAGGCGCGGGAACTCCTCGTTCATCGTCACCGCGAGCACCGGATAGCTCTTGTCGTCGCGGTAGCGGACGTTGAACCGGGGGTCGAACTCCTTGATCCAGTTGTACTCCAGCTGCAGCGCCTCGACCTCGGTGGACACCACGGTCCACTCGACGCTCGCCGCGGTGGTCACCATCTGGCGCGTGCGCGGGTGCAGCCCGGCGAGATCGGCGAAGTACGAGTTCAGCCTGCTGCGCAGGCTTTTCGCCTTGCCGACGTAGATGACCCGGCGCGTGTCGTCACGGAACTTGTACACGCCGGGTGCGTCCGGGATGCTCCCCGGCGAGGGACGGTAGGTGGACGGGTCAGCCACGCCCACCAGCCTATGGCGCACCCCCGACAGTTCTCGCGGGCCCCCGGTGCTCGGGGTTTCCCCAGGCCTACCGACGGAAGTCGGGTGATCGGAACGGTCCCGACGTTCGTGGGTACTCGGGCCGTGGTCCGGCGGTTACTTTCCGACCAGCCGAGTGATCGGCGACATCTCGGTCCCCACCGCGAAAGGAACCGCTCGTGAGCCGTATCCGCACCATCGGCGCGGCCTCCGCCGCCGCCGTCGCACTGACCCTCTCCGGTGGCGCGCTCGCCGCCGCGTCCGGAGCCCAGCCGAACATCGTCGGCGGGACCACCGCGCCGGCCGTCAGCTGGGGTGCCCAGGTCTACGTCAAGACCGCGGGCCGTCCGTTCAACGGCTTCAACTGCTCCGGGTCGGTCGTCGCCGCGAGCTGGGTCATGACCGCCGTGCACTGCCTCGACTCCGACGGCAGCGGCATGTTCGTCCGGGTCGGCAGCAACGAGCTCGGCGGCGGCACGAAGATCGAGGTGGACAAGAAGGTGAAGTCGCCCAACGGCGACATCGCGCTGCTGCACCTCGCGCAGGCCACCACCGCCAAGCCGATCGCCCTCGGCAGCGCCGACCCGGCACGCGGCACCACCAACCAGCTCTACGGCTGGGGCCGCGAGACCCCGACCGGCCCGCCCGCCCCCGCGCTGAAGACGACGAACGTGCGGGTCAGCGGGTCGTCGACGGACGCGTACGGCGGCCGCGCGATCCAGAGCGTCGGGATCAACGGCTCGGCGTGGAAGGGCGACTCCGGCGGCCCGGAGGTCTCCGACGGCAAGCAGGTCGGCGTCGCTTCGACCGTCCAGAACCAGGACGGCACGAACACCAAGGGCACCAACAACTACGCGAGCGTCGCGGCCAGCCGCTCGTGGATCAAGAGCACCGCGGGCGTCTGATCCGCCTGTCTCGGTCGAATGCCGTTAAGGCCACCTTACGGGCGTCGGACGCCCGTAAGG
>NZ_JBHYIK010000038.1:58068-82827 GCF_042739735.1 Amycolatopsis sp. NPDC059027
GTTCCCCGCCCCCCCCCCCCCCGGCCGGCGCCCGCCCCCGCCACCCCCCCACCCCCCCCCATGCCGGGGGTGTGTGGAATCCTCGGTTGCATGCGGATCGCCACCTGGAACGTCAACTCCATCCTGCCGCGGTTGCCCCGGGTGCTGGAGTGGCTGGAGCAGACCGGCCCGGACGTGCTGTGCGTGCAGGAGCTCAAGAACACCACGGAAGCCTTCCCCATCGAGCCCGTCCGCGCGCTGGGGTACGACGTCGCCGCGTACGGTCTCGGCCGCTGGAACGGCGTCGCGATCATCTCCAAGGCCGGGCTGGACGACGTCACCCGCGGCCTCACCGGCGAACCTCGGTTCGACGGCGCCGCCGAAGCCCGCGCGATCGGTGCCACCTGCGGCGGTGTGCGCGTCTGGTCGGTGTACGTCCCCAACGGCCGCGAACCGGAAAACCCGCACTACGCCTACAAGCTGGAGTGGCTGGCCGCGCTGCGCACGACCGTCGCCGCCGAACTCGCCGCCGACCGGCCCTTCGCCGTGCTGGGCGACTTCAACGTCGCGCCCACCGACGCGGACGTCTGGGACATCGCGGCCTTCGCCGAGTCGACCCACGTGACACCGGCGGAGCGCAAGGCACTGGAGTCGCTCCGCGAGGCAGGTCTTTCCGACGTCTTCCCGCGTCCGCTCAAGTACGACCACCCGTTCACGTACTGGGACTACCGGGCCGGGAACTTCCCGAACAACAAGGGCATGCGGATCGACCTGGTCTACGGCAACGCGGCCTTCACCGGCGCGGTCACGGATTCCTATGTGGACCGTAACGCCCGCAAGGGCAAGGGCCCCTCGGACCATGCCCCCGTCGTCGTCGACCTGTCGCTGTAGTGCGCGGGGTCGAGAATCAGCCGCCGGTGGCTTCGCGGTGCAGGCGGCGCAGGGCGCGGACGGCCTCGACGGCGCGTTCGCGGTCGACGGCCTGCACGGCCAGCACCGAGTAGTACTCGTCGTCGGGCAGCTCCAGCCGCGCCCAGGAAGCACCGTCGGGGAAGCTCACCGACAGCACCTCGGACCACGCGAACCGCTTGGCGGCCAGCACGTTGCGGACCTCGATGCCCTCGGCGTCGGCCCGCACCCGCGCGTTCGCGAACAGCATCGTGCCCGCCGCCAGGAGAATGCCGATGCCGACCATCGCGGCCTGGTCCGACGCCTCGAAGATCACCCCGGTGTTGGACCCGCGCAGCAGCACCGCCACCACGACGAACACCGCGAGCAGCGCGACCGCCAGCACGCTGCACATCCACACCGCCCGCCGCGGCCGGATGACCAGCACGCCCTGCTTCTGCTTCACCGCGGCCCCACTCACGCTCACACGAAGCCCTTTTCGGTCCACGGCTGCTTCAGGCTGCGCAGCGTGTGCGCGGTATCCAGCGCCGCGACCGTCGCCTCGTACCCCTTGTCCTCCGCGGAACCCGGCAGGCCCGAACGCGCGATCGCCTGTTCCTCGGTGTCGCAGGTGAGGACGCCGTTGCCGACCGGGGTGCTCTCGTCGAGCGCGACCCGGGTGAGGCCCGCGGTCACCGCGTCGCACACGTACTCGAAGTGCGGGGTGCCGCCACGGATCACCACGCCGAGCGCGACGACGGCGTCGTGGTTGCTCGCCAGCGCCTGCGCCACCACCGGCAGCTCGACCGCGCCCGCGCAGCGCACCACGGTGGGCTCCTCCTCCAGCCGAGCGGCCTTCGCGGCGGCCAGCGCGCGCTCCAGCAGCGCGTCGGTGATCTTCGGGTGCCACCGGGTGACCACGATGCCCAGCCGCAATGCCTTGCAGTCGCTCAGATCGAGCTCGACCTCGGGACGACCCTCGCCGCTCACGGAACGCGCCTCCTCAGCTATTCGCCCGGCTTCTCCGGGTTTTCGATCCCGGCGCCGACCTGGTCGTAGTTTTCCAGATGCGGGAGGTCGTGCCCCATCCGGTCCCGTTTGGTCCGCAGGTACCGCAGGTTCTCCGGGTTCGGCGAGATGGGCAGCGGCACGCGTCCGGTCACCCGCAGCCCGTAGCCCTCCAGCGCGACCCGCTTCGACGGGTTGTTCGTCAGCAGCCGCATCGAGTGCACGCCGAGATCGCACAGGATCTGCGCGCCGGTGCCGTAGTCGCGCGCGTCCGCGGGCACGCCGAGGGCGAGGTTCGCGTCGACGGTGTCCGCGCCCTGGTCCTGCAGCTGGTACGCCTGCATCTTGTGCAGCAGCCCTATCCCGCGGCCCTCGTGACCGCGGATGTAGAGCACGACACCACGGCCCTCGTCGGCCACCGCCTGGAGCGCGGACTGCAGCTGCGGGCCGCAGTCGCAGCGCAGCGAGCCGAAGATGTCGCCGGTGAGGCATTCGGAGTGGACGCGGACCAGCACGTCCTCGCCGTCGCCGATCTCGCCGTAGACGAAGGCGATGTGCTCGATGCCGTCGAGCAGGCTGTCGTAGCCGACCGCGCGGAACGTGCCCGCCGCGACCGGGACGCGGGCCTCGGCGACACGCTCGACCTGCTTCTCGTGCCGCTTGCGGTAGGCGATCAGGTCGGCGATGGTGATCAGCCGCAGGTCGTGGTCGGCGGCGAACACCTCGAGCTCGTCGCGCCGGGCCATGTGGCCGTCGTCCTTCTGCGACACGATCTCGCAGAGCACCCCGGCCGGGTGCAGCCCGGCGAGCCGGGCGAGGTCGACTCCCGCCTCGGTGTGCCCAGCGCGCCGCAGCACGCCGCCTTCCTTGGCACGCAAGGGAACCACGTGCCCGGGACGACGGAAGTCGCCGGCCTTGGCCTCCGGGTCGGCCAGCAGCCGGATGGTGTGCGCGCGGTCCGAGGCCGAGATGCCGGTGGTGATGCCCTCGGCGGCGTCGACCGTCACGGTGTACGCGGTGCCGCGCTGATCCTGGT
Organism: Amycolatopsis sp. NPDC059027; assembly: GCF_042739735.1. Lineage (NCBI taxonomy): Bacteria > Bacillati > Actinomycetota > Actinomycetes > Pseudonocardiales > Pseudonocardiaceae > Amycolatopsis > Amycolatopsis sp. NPDC059027. The sequence continues at coordinate 60,980 of NZ_JBHYIK010000038.1, forward strand.
TGGTGTGGTACATCGGGGGCAGGTCGAGCCGGTCCGCCTCGGCCTCGGTCAGCGACACGCAGACGTAGCCCGAGGTGTAGCGGACCATGAACGCCAGCAGCTCCGGCGTGGCCTTCTCGGCGGCGAAGATGAGGTCGCCCTCGTTCTCGCGGTCCTCGTCGTCCACCACGATCACCGCGCGGCCCGCCGCGATGTCGGCGATGGCCGCTTCGATCCCGCCCGCGTCGAACCCGGCACCGCTGCCGCAGGCCGACCACTCCGTCGTACTCGTCCCGGTACTCGTTTCGCTCACGACCGTTCCTCCGTCCCGCGGTCCTGTGCCCCGCGCAGATGCGGCGTGGCCAGTTTCTCGACGTACTTCGCGACCACGTCCACTTCGAGGTTGACCAGGTCACCGGCCTCGCGCCTGCCGAGCGTCGTCAGCTGGAGGGTGGTCGGGATCAGCGCGACCGAGAACCGGTCGCCGGTGATCGCGGCGACGGTCAGCGAGACGCCGTCGACGGCGATCGACCCCTTCTCGACCACGTAGCGCCCGAGCGCGGGCGGCAGCGCGAAAGTCGTCAGGCCGTCTTCGTCACGAGAGAGGAAAACGCCGGTGCCGTCGACGTGGCCCTGCATGATGTGCCCGCCGAGCCGTCCACCCGCCGCGGTCGCGCGTTCCAGGTTGACCGAGTCGCCCACGGCCACCTTCGCCAGGCTCGACCGCTGGAGCGACTCGTTGACGACGTCGACGGTGAACGCTCCGCCGGAGACCTCGACCACGGTGAGGCACACCCCGCTGACGGCGATCGAGTCGCCGTGCCGGGCGTCGGCGGTGACGATCGGGCCACGGACCGTCAGCCGCGCCGAATTCGTCCCCTGCTCGACCGCGGTGACCTCGCCGATCTCCTCGACTATGCCGGTGAACACCCCTGCTGCCTCCTCGCCGTGCCCCGATGCTGTCTCCATCCAACACCCGTTCGCGCGGCGGGGATTCCCCGGTTCGTGCTCGCCGCGCGCAGGCGGCGTCAGCCGGTACGGTGGCGAGCCGCCCGCTCACGCAGCGCGGCCACCGCCTTGCCCGGATCGCCCGCGCCGTAGACGGCGGAACCGGCGACGAAACAGTCGACACCCGCCTCGGCGGCCTGCTCGATGGTCTCGTCGTTGATCCCGCCGTCGATCTCGACGACCAGGCGCAGGTGACCGGTGTCGACCAGGCGCCGCGCGGTGCGCACCTTCTCCAGCACGTCCGGGATGAACGACTGTCCGCCGAAGCCGGGCTCGACCGACATGACCAGCAGCGTGTCGTAGTGCTTGAGCGTGTCGAGGTGGTCCTCCAGCCGGGTGCCCGGCTTGATCGACAACCCCGCCTTCGCGCCCGCGGCCCGCAGGTTCTTCGCCAGGGTCACCGGGTCGTGGGCCGCCTCGGCGTGCACGGTGACGTTGTACGCGCCCGCCTCGGCGTACCCGATCGCCCACCGGTCGGGGTCCTCGATCATCAGGTGGCAGTCCAGCGGCAGGTCGGTGGCCTTGAGCAGGGATTCCACCACCGGGAGGCCCAGCGTGAGGTTCGGGACGAAATGGGCGTCCATGACGTCCACGTGCACCCAGTCGGCACGGCTTTCGCCCTCGCCGGCGAGCGCGGCGATCTCCTCGCCGAGCCGGGCGAAGTCCGCGGAGAGGATGCTGGGTGCGATCAAAGGTCGGTCTGCCACGGTCCGAGTGTAGGAGCCGTCGCTAACGGCCGCTAACCACCTGTGACGAGTGCATCTCCGGCCATATGTTCCACAAGGGCCGATCGGCCGAGGCGAAACTGGCTCCGCGGAGGGAGTTCCGGCCGCCCGGACCTCGATAGCCTTTCCGGTATGCCCGTTCTGAGATCCCTGCTGCGCCCCGGCACGTACCGCGGCCTCCCGTACGCGCTGGCCGGAACGGTGATCACCGTTCCCGCGACCCCGTTCGCCCTGGTCGCGGGCGTTTCGATGCAGGGGCCGACGGAGCTGAAAGCGCTCGGCTTCCTGGTCACCCTCGGGATCATCGTGGGGCTGATGGGCCTGCTCGCACCGGTGCGGCGGCTCGGCGTGTGGCTGGCCAACGAACTGCTCGGCACCCGGATCACACCGCCGGGGCCCGATCGGCCCGGGTGGCCGGACCGGCTGCGGTCGGCGGTGTCGCTGGTGGTGTACGGCGCGCTGTCCTGGATCCTGTTCGGCGTCGGCGGGCTGATCGCCCTGACGGGCATGGCCGCACCGCTGCTCTGGTTCAACGGCGGCGAGGCGGACGCGATCGCGTTCTACGGCTGGAAGGTGAGCATCGCGGGCGGCTGGGCCGGTGCGTGGACGCTCCTGGTCGGGCTCGTGACGGCGGTCCTGCTGGCGATGCTCTGCTTCGGCGCGACGTTGCTGTTCCGCGTGCTCGCGCTGGTGCTGCTCAGCCCGTCCGCCGAGGAACGCGCGGCGGAGGCCGAACGCCGCGCCGCCGTGCTCGCGCAGCGCAACCGGCTGGCACGGGAGCTGCACGACTCCATCGGCCACACGCTGACGACGTCGACGATCCAGGCGGCCGCGGCCGCGGAGCTGGTCGAGGCGGATCCGCAGCTGGTCCGGCGCGCGCTCGGCACGATCGAGGAGTCGTCGCGGTCCGCGCTGGAGGATCTGGACCACGTACTGGGCCTGTTGCGGGATGAGCCGTCGGCGAAGGCACCCCAGCGGACGCTCACCGAGGTCGACGTCCTGGCGGGCCGGGCCCGCGACGCCGGCGCCGACGTCGACCTCGCGGTCAGCGGCCCGATCGGCGAACTGCCCGCGACCGTTTCGCGCGAGGGGTACCGGATCGTCCAAGAAGGACTGACGAACGCGTTGCGGCACGGCGGTTCCGGCCAGGTCGTCGTGGTGATCGCGGCCGGGCCCGCCGCGCTGCGGATCGAGGTCGTCAACCCGCTGCCGGGCACCGGGCCCCGGTCCGGGCGCCGCGGGCTGACCGGGCTCACCGAGCGCGTCGAGGCGCTGCGCGGCGAACTCCACGCGGGCCCGCAGGGCGAGTTGTGGCGCCTGACCGCGGACATCCCGCTGAGGCCCGGCTCATGACGCTTTCCGTACTCATCGCCGACGACGAACCGCTGGTGCGTGCCGGGCTGCGCGCGCTGCTCGACCTGCAGCCGGACATCACGGTGGTCGGCGAGGCGGCCGACGGTTCGGAGGTGCTGGACCGGGTCGTGGCCACCCAGCCCGACGTCGTGCTGATGGACGTCCGGATGCCCGGCACGGACGGCATCACCGCGACCCGCGAGGTGCTGGCCGCGCTGGCCGCGCCGCCGAAGATCCTGGTGATCACGACGTTCGACAACGACGACTACGTGCACGAAGCACTGCTCGCCGGTGCCAACGGGTTCCTGCTCAAACGGGCGCGCAAGGAGGAGATCGCGCACGCCATCCGCACCGTCGCGGCCGGGGAGTCGCTGCTGTTCCCCGACGCGATCCGGCGGCTGCTCGCCGCGCGCCCGCCCGCCCCCGCGACGCGGGCCACCTCGTCGCTGACCCGGCGCGAGGCCGAGGTGCTGCGCCTGATCGCCGCCGGTCTGTCCAATCTGGACATCGCGGCGAAACTGGTGATCAGTCTCGAAACGGTGAAGACCCACGTGGGCAACATCTTCACCAAACTCGGCGCGGCCAACCGGGCACAGGCCGTGGTCGTCGCCTACGAGTCCGGCATCGTGACCCCCGGCGAAGCACGGTAGGTGTCGCGGGTCACCCGGCCGAAGCCACCTGTTCACCCGGCGGTCACCCGCCGCTCCACTGGGGGCAGCGCGGCGCACACATGCACGGGGACTAATGACCCATGCCCGACCAAGCGGGCGAAAACCACGAGTCCCCACAAGGAGAACCGATGCCTTCGCTGTTCGCAGGCCGCCGGAAGTGGCTGGCGGCGGGCGCACTCGCCGCGGTGACGATCGCGGCCGCGCCGGTCGCCTTCGCCGGCACCGACGCCGAGGTCCGTTCCGCGGGTTCCGGCGACCGCACCCAGGACGTCCGTTCCGCCGTCCGCGGCGGGTTCGCGAAGAACGTCATCCTGTTCATCGGCGACGGTATGGGCCAGTCCGAGATCACCTCGGCGCGCAACTACGAGCGCGGCGCCGCCGGACGGCTCGCGATGGACGAGTTCCCGCTCACCGGCGACTACACCACCTACGCCGTCGAGAAGAACAACCCCGCGAAGCCCGACTACGTCACCGACTCGGCCGCGTCCGGCACCGGCTGGGCCACCGGCACCAAGACCTACAACGGCGCGATTTCCGTCGACGCGTACGGGAACCCGGTGCCGACGATCCTGGAGCTGGCCAAGCGGGCCGGACTGCGCACCGGCGACGTCACCACCGCCGAGGTGCAGGACGCCACCCCGGCCGTCCTCGGCTCGCACGTCGTCAACCGTGACTGCAAGGGCCCGAACGAGACGTCCGCGAAGTGCGCGGCCAACGCCAAGGAGAACGGCGGCGCGGGCTCGATCGCCGAGCAGCTGGTGCAGACCCGCCCCGACGTCCTGCTCGGCGGCGGTGCCAAGTACTTCAAGCAGCAGGTGAAGGCGGGTCCGTTCCAGGGCAAGACCGTGCTGGACCAGGCCAAGGCGGCGGGCTACCAGGTCGTCGACAGCGCCGACAGCCTCGGCGCGGCCAAGGCGGGCAAGCCGGTGCTCGGCCTGTTCGCCGAGGGCAACATGCCCACCAACTGGACCGGCCCGGCGGCGCGCCAGGGCGGCACCCCGCCGACCCGCTGCGCCCCGAACCCGGCCCTGCCCAAGACGCAGCCGAAGCTGGCCGACCAGACCCGCAAGGCACTGCAGCTGCTCGACGACCGCCGCGGTGGCAAGGGTTTCTTCCTCCAGGTCGAGGGCGCGAGCATCGACAAGCAGGACCACGCCGCCGACCCGTGCGGCCAGATCGGTGAGACGATCGACTTCGACGCCGCCGTCGCCGCCGGTCTCGCCTTCGCGCGCAGCAACCCGGACACCCTGGTGATCGTCACCGCCGACCACGGCCACACCAGCCAGATCGTCGAGAACGGCACCGTCAGCCCCGGCCAGACCGCCACGCTGATCACCAACGAGGGCGCGAACATGACCCTCAACTACGCCACCGCGATGCCCGGCTCCTCGCAGGAGCACACCGGCACCCAGGTGCGGATCGCGGGCTACGGCCCGCAGGCGGCGAACGTCGTCGGGCTGACCAACCAGACGGATCTGTTCGGCACCCTGAAGCGGGCGCTGCGCCTGCGCTGAGTTCGTCCGACTGTCCACTCGCGACGGTCCCATGCCGTTAAGGCCACCTTACGGGCGTCTGACGCCCGTAAGGTGGCCTTAACGGTCTTTCCGTCCGGACGGGGCTTGGTGTGCTAGTTCGCGGAGGGCAGCGGTGCCTGCTTTCCGTTACGGCGCCACCGCGTGCCCGCCAAGTCGTCATAGGCGATCTCGACCGTGTCCCCTTCCTCCGGGAACACGGTGAGCGAGTTCGTCCACGGCTCGTCAGGCAAAAGCACGGGACATTCGGACTCGCCGTCGATCTCAACCGGCGACGACGACGGGTTGGCACGATGCACCATCATCAGCCGGACGTTCAGCACAGGCTCGGTTCCCGCGTTCACGACCGCGACCCGCGGCACCTGCATCGACTGTTGCGGGAAGAGTATTTTGGCTTCGACGTAGTACGCGTGCACCCGCACCCGCTCGGCTTCTCGCGCTAGTTCCCGCCTCAAATCGCGGTTCGCGATGTACAGAGCGGTTCCGGCTGCCACCAGCGCTCCCAGGCCCCCAACCCATTGTCCGAGACCCGCCCAGTCGTTCGTCCCCAGCCACCAGCGCGTTCCGCAGAGAACCGCGACCGAACCCAGAATCCCCAGCCCCAGCCCCAGCGGCGCGAACCGGTGACGACGACCGGCCGCGCCGGGCCACTTCAAGACACGTTTGCGAGTCATTGTGGTCTCTCGTTTCCTGACCATTTCTCCATGTTCCGATGAGTCGAGATCTCACCGTACCGGGAGGCCGCGGAGCTCCGGTCACGCAGCCGATGCGGCCTCAAAGGCGAAGAAAACCCTTATACAGCAAGGAAAAGTGCGTTTTCGAGGTTCACCCGATCGATAGCACACATGTTCGATCAGGCGGCGTATCGTTGATGTCGTGGCAGTCGACAGCAGCACCTCCGCAACGCCCACCGAGTGGTGGCGCGTCGATGTCGCCTGCCTGCTGGACAGACTCTTCGACAGCGAACGCATCCAGCGCCGCGAGGCCGCCGTGCAGGGCGAAGTCCTTGCCGAGCTGCAACGACGCGGGGTGCAGGACGTCACCGGGTACAGCAACCTCGCCCGGCTCCTGCATGAGACGCTCAACATCCCGTTGGCGGAAGCGAAAACCCGGGCGACACGAGCGCTGGCGCTGAACGCCAGCCACGATCTGACCTCCGGCGAGCAGCCACCTGCCGCGCCCGCCACCGCGCAGGCCGCCGCCGAGGGAGCGGTCGGGGCCGCGCAGATCGACGAAATCCTACGGGTGCTGGACAAACTGCCCAAGACGGTGCCGGTGGAGCAGCGGGACCAGGCGGAGAAGATCCTCGCCGAACTGGCCCGCGCCGCCGGCCCCCGGGAAATCCGCGCTGCCGGACGACGACTTTTGGCCCAGCTCGATCCGGACGGACAAGAGCCAAAAACCCGCCACCCCAAGCCATTCCAGCCGGAGTTCTCGATCACGCCGCATCGGGACGGCGGGCACCAGATCAAGGCCCGAGTCGACGACGAGACCTCCGCCCGGCTTCAGGCCATGCTGGATCCGCTCGCGAAACCCCGCCCCGCCACCGAGGAAGCAGGACGCGACACCCGCACCCAATGGGAACGACGGGGCTGCGCCTTCTCCGAGCTGGTGCGGATGTGGGACGAACACCCCGACCTGCCAACACAGGCCGGGGAGGCCACCCACATCGTCGTCACGGTCGGGCTCAAGGAACTACGGACCGGGATCGGGCAGGCGACTCTTGATCTGATCGGTGAGATCACCGCCGCCGAGGCACGACGACTGGCCTGCGACGCCAAGATCATTCCGATGGTGCTGGGCTCGCACGGCGAACCCCTCGACGTCGGCCGGGCCCAGAGACTAGCCACCCCAGCGATCCGCCGCGCCCTGAACCGACGAGACGGAGGCTGCGCCTTCCCTGGCTGCGACGCGCCTGCTTACCGTTGCACGGCGCATCATGTGGCGTTCTGGGCACACCACGGTGAGACCAAAGTGGACAATCTCGTCCTCCTCTGTTCCATACACCACAGGCTCATCCACCACTCCGAATGGGAAGTCCGCATCACCACCGACGGGCTCCCGGAGTTCATCCCGCCCGTGTGGCTGGACGCGACCCGGACACCCCGACGCAACACCATCCACCTCAGAACCTAAGCCGCAGGGAATGAGCGACGAGAACTTCCGCTGTGCCCTCAGGACGTCCGTGTCATCGGGATGTCATCACCGCGGGCTTAGCTTCGGGGCATGGCTCAGTTGTTCGTGCTCCTGGTCGGGCTCGCCGTATTGTTCTCCGTGATCGCGTTCCAGAACGGCAATGTGCCGATCGGCGTCCTGTTCGCATTGGTGGCGGCCTCCCCCGTCGCGTTCCTCGTCTTCGCCGCGGTGCGCGGGAAGCAGGGGACCCGGCAGGCGCCGGGAAGCAAGGGCCGGACGCTGGCGGTGCGGCTGATCGCCGTGGCCGTGGTGGCCGCGATCGGCTACGGCGGCTACTGGGTCCTGTTCGCCCCGAAGGCCGCCGACACCCCGGCCCGGGTCTCGGAGCTCAAGACGGGCTGTTCCAGCAAGTACTTCCCGCAGAACGACGCCTACACCGGCACCGGCCGGCACCCCATCGGCGTGTTCGTCACCGACGACGCCGGTTACGCCAACATCGCGTCGATGGGTACCGAAGTGCCCCCGCAGTGGGACGACATCCGGTTGAACCCGCGCCAGGTCCAGGTCATCGCCTGTCTCGACAAGCCCGACGACGGCCCTTACCTCAAGGACTGCGCGTTCACCTCGGACTCGCTCAAGCTCTACCAGGGCATGTACGACGTCACGCTGTACGAAGCCAAGACCGGCAAGAAGATCGGCACCGAGAAGATGCGGGGCAGCGAGAAACCCAGCTGCCCGTCCATGACCCTCACCAAGCGCGGCACCACCAGCATCCACACCGAGCCGGACTCCGCCGGCTACCGAGCCGTCCTCGGCAAGTACGTCGACAACTGACCGTCTACTGTGGACCTTCGAGCAGCTTCCGGGCGAGCGCGACGATGGGCTCCCGCAGCGCACCGAGTCCGTCGACGTCGTCCTCGACGAAGCGAGCCGTCACCAACGAGACGATCGACCCGACGAGCGCCTGGCACGCGAACCGTTCCTCGGCGGATCGGGCGTCGAAGGTCAGCGCGATGAGATCGACGAAATGCTGCTGCAACTCCAGCCTGCGGCGCATCGCTTCGGGGCCCGCGGCATAGGTTTCGATGAGGAACAGCCGGGCGAGCGCGGGCTCGGCCGCCAGCGTGCCGAGATACGTCCCGATGAAGCCGTCGAAACGCTCCAGTGGCGTGCCGGCCGGGAGCGGCCCGCCGGAAGCGGCCAGGTGCCCGATCGCCGCTTCGAGCGTGGCGATGAAACACGCCTGCTTGTTGGTGAACTGCTGGTAGAACGTCTCCCGCGAGACGCCGGCGCGCTTGATGACGTCGGCGACCGTGGTGCCCGCGTACCCGCGCTCGGCCATCGCCTCCGCGGCGGCGCGCAGCATCCGGGCCCGCTGCGCGCCGGCGACCTCGTCCCTGGTGAGCTGGTGCCGCCCGCTCGGCAACCGTCCCGTCATCGCCTCGCCCCGTCCGGCCGGACGCGCAACGTGGTGAGAAACGTCGCCAGCATGTCGTAATGTCCGGTCAGGAGCAGGAATTCGATCACGGACTTCTCGTCGAGATACGCGCGCAGCGCCGACCAGGTCTCCTCGTCCAGATCACGCTGTTCCAGCAGAACGTCCACCGCGGTCAGCAGCGCTCTCTCGCGGGGTGACCAGCCCGGCTCGCCGGGTCCGGCCTCGATCCGCCGGACGTCTTCGGCGGTGACCCCGGCACGCTTGCCGAGCCGGACGTGGTGCTCGAACTCGTAGCGGCACTCCCGGACGTGCGCGACGCGCAGGATGACCAGTTCGGTCTCCCGCCGAGGGAGCGTGCCGCCGGGCATGAGCCGGGCGGCGAAACGCAGCCAGCCGCGGAACAGCCGGCGATGCCGGGCCATCGTGAGGAACAGGTTCGGCGGCGTCGTCCCGGCGACGCGCCCACTGAGCCGGGCGAGACCCCAGGCGAACCTCCCGACCTCGGCGGGCCCGCCGGGCGCGATCCGGGGCGCGGTCACGACGCGGCCTCCTGCCGCAACATCCGCCGCATGACGAGATTGGCCAGCCGCATCAGGAGAACGTACACCGGCGGGCACACGCGCTGGATCAGGTGGATCAGCTGGATGTCGCGCGAGGTGTACACCAGGTACCGGCCGCGCCGCACCGCCCGCACCGTCACCGCGGCCACCCGCTCGGGCGTCACCGCGTGCCTGCGGAAGCTGTCCCGCAGCCGCCCGAACGCCACGCCCGTCGTGTCGACGCCCGCGACTTCCAGCGTGTCCGCCAGCGGAGTGCGCACCCCGCCGGGACAAACCAGGCTGACCCCGATGCCGTGCGCGCGCAGGTCGAACCGCAGCACCTCCGACACCCCGCGCAGCCCGAACTTGCTCGCGCTGTAGGCCGCGTGCCACGGCAACCCGATCAGCCCCGCTGCCGAGGACACGTTGACCAGGTGCCCGCCGCGCCCGGCGGCGATCATCGGCGGCAGGAACGTCTCGATCACGTGGATCGGGCCCATCAGGTTGACGTCGACCATCGAGCGCCAGTGCCGGTGTTCGAGCCGGTCCACCGTGCCCCACGCGGAAATGCCCGCGACGTTCATGACCACGTCGAGACTCCCGCAGTCCGTGTGGATCTCGTGCCCGATCCTGCGGACTTCGGCCAGATCGCTGACGTCGGCTGCCCCGGCGTAGGCGACCACTCCGCCGTCCGCGCGGATCTCCCTAGCCGTCTCCGCCAGCAGCCCCGCGTCGAGGTCGGTGAGGTAGAGCCGCGCGCCCTCGGCCGCCGCGCGCCGCGCGATCGCCCGGCCGATGCCACTCGCCGCGCCCGTGATCAGTACCCGCTTGCCCGCGATGTCCACGACGCGGAACTTTTTCACGAACACTCGTGTTCGTCAATAGGTGAATGTGACTTCCGGTAACGGGATCTTCGGATTCAGGAGGCCGGGAGCAGGTCCAGAGCCTCGGTCCACGGCCGCCGGGGATCCAGGCGGTGCAGGACGAGGCCCGCTTCGGCGAGGACGTCCAGATGACGCCGCCACGCCGGATGGTGCACGCGCGTGTCCTGGATCTGGTAGGCGACCACGATCGTGATGCCGGGCGCGCCCAGCACGTCGCCGAGCACGGTCAGCGCCTGGTTGTCCGCGATGCCCAGCGCCAGTTTCGCCACCGAATTCGCCGAGGCGGGCGCGAAGAGGAACACCTCGGGATCCGGATGCGGACGTGCCTCGCCGGGCAGCCGCGAGACGCTGCGGACCGGCAGGTCGGTGCACGGCTCGAGATCCGCGAGGCCGCCGGTGTGCTCGAGCCATCGGGCGGCCGTCGGCGTCAGGGTGATCGCGAGCCGCCAGCCCCGCTCGGCGGCGGGTTTCGCGAGTTCGGTGGCGAGCCGGGTGTCCAGCCCGCCACACGAACTCGCGATCAGCCCGAGGTTCGTCACGGCTTGCGCAGCACGGCGCAGAACATCGCGTCGGTGCCGTGCCGGTGCGGCCACAACTGCACGTACGGCCCGTTGCCGAGCTGCGGTACCTCGGGGAAGAACTCGCGCGCGTCGACCACTTCGCTCTTGGTGCGCCGCGCGATCTCGCCGACGACGCCTTCGGTCTCGGCCAGGTGCGGCGAACAGACGACGTAGGTGACGATCCCGCCGGGCCGCACCAGATCCAGCGCCGCGACGAGGAGTTCGCCCTGCAGCTTCGTCAGATCCGCGACGTCGCCCGGTTGACGCCGCCAGCGTGCTTCGGGACGCCGTCGCAGCGCGCCGAGCCCGCTGCACGGGGCGTCGACGAGCACCCGGTCGTAGCCCGGTTCGAGCCCGCTTTCCCTGCCGTCGGCGACGTGCACCGTGACCGGCAGGCCCTCGGTGGCCTTCTCGATCAGCCGCGCGCGGTGCGGCGCCTTCTCGACCGCGTCGACGCGCGCGCCGCTCAACCCGGCCAGCGCGCCGAGCAGGGCCGCCTTCCCGCCGGGCCCGGCGCACAGGTCGAGCCAGCGCTCGTCCGACCCGGTCAGCGGCACCTTCGTGACGGCCACGGCACACAGCTGGCTGCCCTCGTCCTGCACCGCGGCCAGCCGCTCGCGCACCGGCTCCGCGTCGGCCGGGTCACCGGCGCCGGCGGGCAGCCGCACGCCGTAGGGCGAGTACGGCGCGGGGTCGCCACCGGTGACGGCGGCGAGTTCGTCCGCGCTGATCTCGCCCGGCCGCGCGACCAGGTGCACCTCGGGCCGCGCGTCGTCGGCCTCCAGCGCCGCCTTCAGCTCGGCACCCTTGTCCCCCAAGGCTTCGGCGAACGAGCGCGCGACCCAGCGCGGATGCGCGGTCCGCATCGCGTAGGCGCCGATCGGATCGGCGGCCTCGTCCGGAGCCAGCTCGTCCACCCAGGCCGCTTCGTCCTTTTCGGACACCTTGCGCAGCACGGCGTTCACGAAACCCGAGACGTAGGAACCCACTTCGGCGCGCGCGAGGTCCACAGTGGACCCGACGGCCGCGTGCTCGGGGATGCGGGTGCGCAGCAGCTGGTAGGCGCCCAGCCGCAACGCGTCCACCACCAGCGGGTCCGCTTTGGACAGTGGACGATCGGCGCAGGCCTCGAGGACGGCATCGAGCAGGCCCTGTGCCCGCGAGGCCCCGTAGGTCAGCTCGGTGGCCAGTGCCGCGTCGCGGCCGGTGATCCGCCGCTCCCGCAACAGATCCGGCAGCACGAGGTTGGCGTAGGCGTCCCGCTCCCGCACCGCGCGCAGGACGTCGAACGCGACCTGCCGGGCCGGATCCACCTCCGGCGGACGGCGCGGGCCTTCCTTGCGCGGGGCCGGACGGCCCCGCTGCGGCCGCGACGGCCGCCGTTGCCTGTGCTCGCTCACCGCAGGCGCTCTCCTTCTTCGATCCGTGTCCCGCGCGCCCAGTCGGTGGCGGCCATCCGTTTCTTGCCCGGCGCCTGTACCTCACCGAGCCGCAGGGGTTTCGTCGCCGTGCCGACGAGCACCCGGCGCCGCTGCACCACCAGCTCGCCCGGCGGCGGGCCCGGCTCGTCGACGACGGTGACCGGGCCGAGCTTGAGCCGCTCACCCCGGAACTCCGCCCACGCTCCCGGCTCCGGCGTCACCGCGCGCACCTGCCGGTCGACCGCCGAAGCGGGGTCGGCGAACGACACGCGAGCGTCCTCGACGGTGACCTTCGGCGCGTAGCTCACGCCGTCGCCCTGCTGTTCGACGGCGCGTACCGTGCCGTCCGCCAGTCCGTCCATAGTGGACACCAGCAGCTGGGCGCCGGACTCGGCGAGCCTGCCCAGCAGGGCACCGGCGGTGTCCCCGGCGCCGATCGGCTCGGTGACCACGCCGTAGACCGGCCCGGCGTCCAGCTCCTTGACGATCCGGAACGTGGACGCGCCGGTGATCTCGTCACCGGCGCGGATCGCGGCCTGCACCGGCGCCGCGCCACGCCAGGCGGGCAGCAGCGAGAAGTGCAGGTTGACCCAGCCGTGCGCCGGGATGTCGAGCGCGGACCGCGGCAGCAGCGCGCCGTAGGCGACCACCGGGCACGCGTCCGGCGCCAGTTCGGCCAGACGCGCCAGGAACGCGGGGTCGCCGGCGCGCTCGGGCGTCAGCACCTCGATGCCGTGCTCGTCGGCGAGCGCGCCGATCGGTGAGCGCACGACGCGGCGACCGCGTCCGGCGTGGGCGTCCGGCCGGGTCACCACGGCGACGACTTCGTGGCGTTCCGACTTGAGCAGCGCGCGCAGGGACGGAACGGCGGGTTCGGGGGTCCCGGCGAAGACGAGGCGCATCAGACCCCCACCGGGTATTCGATCTGGACCATCGGGGACAGTCTAGAAGGCCCCCTCACCCCCGGCGCGCTGTGTGGCCCCAAGCGCGGCTCAATGGTCGCCGGGCCACCGCCACGGGAACACGACCTGCGCCGCGCCGCTGCCGCGCCGGACCGGTTCGGCAGCGGCGATCCAGCGTCCGTCCCGCAGCCGTTCGACACCGGTCGAGGCGCCGATCTCCGCGGGCGCGCCGGAGAAGCCCTGCCCCCGCGCCTTCAGTTCCGCGGTCTCGGGCTGGTCGAGGAACTCCTGCTCGACCTGTGCCTGCGCCGAGTTCCGCTGCGACGCGCGCGGCGCGGCGATGGCGTCCTCCAGCGACAGCCCGCGGTCGAGCCTGCCGAGGATCACCTGCAGCACCGTGGTGATGATCGACGCGCCGCCCGGCGAGCCGGCCGCGAAGAACGGCCTGCCGTCCCGCAGCACGATCGTCGGCGCCATCGAGGAGCGCGGCCGCTTGCCCGCGCCGGGCAGGTTCGGGTCGGGAACGCCCGGAGTGACCGGCGTGAACGAGAAGTCGGTCAGCTCGTTGTTGAGCAGGAACCCGCGACCCGGGACGACGATGCCGCTGCCGCCCTCCTGCTCGATGGTCAGCGTGTAGGCGACGACGTTGCCCCACCGGTCGGCGACCGTCAGGTGTGTGGTGTTCTCGCCCTCGTACGGCGTGGGCGCGCCGGTCGTGTCCGCCGCGCACTTCGCCGGATGACGCGGGTCCGCCGGGGCGACCGGGCTCGTGGCCGCCTTGTCCTTCGAGATCAAGCAGGCCCGCGAGTCGGCGAAGCGCTGGCTCAGCAGCTCGCGCGCCGGGACGTCGGTGGTCGCGGGGTCGCCGATCCAGCGGTTGCGATCGGCGAAGGCGAACCGCGTCGACTCCAGGAAGTACTGGAGGTAGTCGGTCTTGCTCGCCTTCTTGAGATCGAAGTTCTCCAGGATGTTCAGCGCCTCGCCGACGGTCAGCCCGCCCGAGGACGGCGCGGGCATGCCGTAGACGTCGAGGCCCTCGTACTTCGTGTGCGTCGGGTCGCGCTCGATCGCCTGGTACGCGGCGAGATCCTCGGTGCTGAGCTTGCCAGGACGCACGTTCAGCGCCGAGGCCGGATCGACGGGCGGCTGCTGGACGGTCTTGGCGACGTCGGCACCGATCGGGCCGTGGTAGAGCGCGTCGGTGCCCTGTTTCGCCAGCTGCGCGTAGGTGTCGGCGAGGTCGGGGTTCCGGAACGTCGTGCCGGCCACCGGCGGGGCACCGCCGGGCAGGTACAGCGAGCGGGTCGACGGGAAGGCGGCGAACCGGGTGGCGTTGTTCGCGACCTGGTCGTGGAACGTCTTGTCGACATAGAAACCCTTGCGCGCCAACTGTTCCGCGGGCCTGACCGACTGCGCGAACGAGCGGGTGCCCCATTTGCGCAGGGCCTGCTGCCAGGTCGCGGGCGTGCCAGGGACGCCGACGCTCAGCCCGCTGGTGACCGCGTCGGCGAACGGCAGCGGCTTGCCGTTCTCGACGAACAGGTTGGCGTCCGCGGCCGATGGCGCCGTCTCGCGGCCATCGAGGGTGTGGACACGGTGGGTCTTCGCGTCGTAGTACACGAAGAACCCGCCGCCGCCGATCCCGGCCGAGAACGGGTCGGTGACCCCGAGCGCGGCGGCGACGGCGACCGCGGCGTCGACAGCGTTGCCGCCCTCGCGCAGCACCTTCGTGCCGATCGCGGTCGCGTCCGCGTCGATGCTGGACACGGCACCGCCGTAGCCCACCGCGACCGGGGACTTCGGGGTCGGCTGTGCCTCGGGAGCCGCCGAAGCGACTCCGGCACCGGTGGTGGTGAGCAGTGCGGTGACGGCGGCGAGCGCGAAAACGCGTCGCGGCGTCCGGGTCCAATGCGCGGGCATGCGCGCGAGTCTGCCCCGTCGACCCATCGTGGACAAGCCTCCGAAACGGCAATACCAACGTCGCTACTGTGCGCGGCCGTGAACTGGGACTGTCACGGGAAATGGTCATTACTGGAGGACTCGTGCTCAGATCCTGGCGTGCCTTGCTGCCCGTACTCGTCGCCGCCCCGATGCTCGCACTGCCCGGTCTCGCGGCCGCCGGCACCGGAACGGACTGCTTCGACAAGAACGTCCCGCTCACCGTCGAAGAGCAGCGGCTGACCGCGACCCTGCCGAGCGGAGGCCCCGCCGTCGGACCCGAACTGATCCGCCTCGCCGGGTTCGACGCGCTCACCGGCGATTTCACCAGGAAACTGTGCGGCAGCACGACACCGCGTCGCGCGGAACGGACCGTGACCGAAGCCGGGCGGCAGCTGTGGCGCACCGCCGTCGATCGTGCGCAGGGCCGCCGTCCCGATCTGGGCACCCTCGACCGCTACGACGACCGGCCGTTGTACTGGGCGCGACTGCGGATGAGCGCGGCGCTGCGGCAGTGGACACCTCGGTTCAGCCTGCCTGCCGACGTCCGGGAACGGCTGCTCACCGCGTTCGACCAGGGTTCGCGCGGGCTCGACGACGTCCGGTTCCCGCTCGGGAAGCTGACCCGGCGGGTGCTGGTGAGCGGTTTCGACCCCTTCCAGCTCGACGGCGCCGGGGTACGGATCTCGAACCCGGCGGGCGCGTCCGCCCTGCAGCTGGACGGAAAGATGCTGCAGACGCCCGAAGGCCCCGCGCTCGTGCACACCGTGACGTTCCCGGTCGTCTGGAGCTATTTCGACAAGGGCATCGTCGAAAGCGCTTTCGGCTCGGCGCTGCGGGACCGCGCGCGACGGCCCGACGTGATCATGACCGTGAGCCAGGGACGGCCGGGCCAGTTCGACATCGAACGCTGGGCCGGTAACTGGCGCGGCGGTTCCCCGGACAACAACCGCGCGGCCTCGACCGGCCCGGTGCCACCCGCCGCGGGCTGGCCGCAGCCGGACGTCCAGTTCATCGAGACCACGCTGCCCTACGCGCGTATGCAGGCCGCCCCGCCCGGGGCGTACCCGGTGAAGTTCAACCAGCAGTTCTGCGTTTGGCCGGACAGCTCTCATCCCGGCGCCGGGACACCGATGTGCCGCACCGATTCCCCGCGCCCCGGCGAAATCGCGGCCGCCGGCGGGGGCGGCACGTATCTGTCGAACGAGTCGATGTTCCGCAGCAACCGCGTCCGCCTCGGTCTCGGCCTGCCCGACCTCCCCGGCGGCCACCTGCACACCCCCGTCCTCGGCCAGCCCACGTCCCCGACGGCCCTGACCGACCCGGACTTCGAGTCCCGCCGCCGCGCCATCGCCGACCAGGTCGTCACCCTCGCCACCGCCGCAGGCTGATCCATCCCCAATCACGCGAGATCTCCGCCCAATCACGCGAGTTACGCCGCTGATCACACGAGTTCCGCGTCTGATCACAGGAGACGCCCGGCGCCGCCCGGGGTGGAAACGGCGAACTCGCGTGCGGGAACGGAGATCTCGCGTGATTGGGGGCGCGACTCGCGTGATTGGAGACGTAACTCGGTGACTCGCGGTCAGATGAGGGCGAGGGGGTCCAGCTGGATGCGGATGGGGTCGGGGGCCTTGCGGGCGTCGCGGCGGGCAGCGGCGTCGTGCAGGGCGGCGGCGAGGGCCTTGCCGTCGGCGCGGGTGACGCGGATCAGGACGCGCTCGCGCGCGGCGTTGCCCTCGTCGTCGAACTCGCCGATCGGGACCGGGCCCAGCAGCTCGCCGGTTTCGGGGAGCGGGAGGTCTTCGAGCAGTCCTTCGACGGCGTCCGGGCTGCCCTCGACGCTGGCCATCCGCATCGCGGGCGGGAAGCCGAGTTCGCGGCGCTCGGCCAGTTCCAGACCGGCGTGCCAGGACGGGTCCCAGCGCACCAAGGCCTGCACCACGGTCAGCCCGGCCTCGGCCCCGACGACGACCCGGCCACCGGAGGTGGCGGGCCGGACGAGCGCGGCCGCCGCCATCCACCGGCGCAGCGTCTCCTCCCCCGCGCGCAGATCCTGCCTGCCGAGCAGGGCCCAGCCGTCGAGCAGCAACGCCGCGCCGTATCCGCCTTCGGCCACGGGTTCCGCGCCCGGCGTGCACACCACCAGCGCGGGCTTCCCCGGCACGCTCGCGAGGACCTCCGTCGCCCCGGACGTCCGCACCGGGACCCCGGGGAACGCCCGGCCCAGCTCCTCGGCGGTCCGCTTCGCGCCGACGATCACCGCCCGCAGCCGCACCGACCCGCAGGCCGGACAGCGGAACGCCGTTTCCGGGACACCGCACCACCGGCACGCGGGCGGTTTGGGCGCGCCGTCGACCGAACCGCCCGGCAGCGTAAGCGGGCCCGCGCACCGACGGCACCGCGCGGACGTCCGGCACTGTCCACATGCGAGCCCCGGGACGTACCCGCGCCGCGGGACCTGCACGAGCACCGGCACTCCCCCGCCCAGCGCCTGACGCGCGGCCTCGAAGGCCACCGCCGGGAGCCGGGCGGCCCGCGCGGCCTCGTCCCGCGCGACGTCGAAGTCCTCGCCGACCGGCGTCACCCGCGGCGCGGCGGCCCGCAACTCCGGACGCGCCGCGAGCACCGGCTGGGCCCAGCCCGACTCGACGAGGAACTGCGCCTCCGCGGTGCGGGCGAACCCGCCGACGAGCAGGGACGAGCGGGTGGCGTGCGCGCGGTCCATCAGCACATCCCGCACGTGCGGGTACGGCGCGTGCGGGTCGAGATGCAGGTCGTCGCCGTCGTCCCAGACCACGAACAGGCCGGGGTCGGCGACCGGGGCGAACATCGCCGCGCGGGTGCCGACCACGACCCGCACCGCACCTCGCAGCACCGCGAGCCAGCGGCGGTAGCGCTCGGCCGGGCCCAGTCCGGCGATGAGCGCGACGACCGCATCGGCCCCGACGAGTTCGGCGCATGCCTCGTGCACGCGGGTCAGGTCGCGATGATCCGGGACCACGAGCACGGCGCCCCTGCCCTGTGCGGCCACGGTCGCGGCGGCCTCGGCGAGCCGGCGCGGCCAGTCCTCCCCTGGCAGCGCCTGCCAGACGGCGTTGGCGGGGCGGCTCTCGGCCAGCGCGTCCAGAAAGGCATGCCCCGCTTGGTATTTCGCCCACGCCTCGCGCTCCGGCGGCTCCGGCCTCGGCGCGGGTTCGCGTGGGGGTTCCGCCTCGGCCTTGGCGTGCCGGGGCGGGAGCGCGAGCCGCAGGACGTCGCTGAGCGTGCCGCCGTAGCGGTCGGCCACCGACCGGCACACCGCGTGCAGCGCCGGGGGCAGCACCGGCTCGCTGGAGGTCACCCGCTCCAGGAAGGCGAGCTTGCGCTCGTACTCGGTGGTGTCGGAACGTTCGAGGAGGTAGCCGTCGACGAGCTGCCCGGCGAAACGCACGCGGACCCGGCAGCCGGGGACGGCGGCCTCGTGCAGCTTCTCCGGGACCTGGTAGTCGAAG
The DNA here is from genome assembly GCF_042739735.1 of Amycolatopsis sp. NPDC059027. Taxonomy (NCBI): domain Bacteria; kingdom Bacillati; phylum Actinomycetota; class Actinomycetes; order Pseudonocardiales; family Pseudonocardiaceae; genus Amycolatopsis; species Amycolatopsis sp. NPDC059027. The sequence continues at coordinate 79,560 of NZ_JBHYIK010000038.1, forward strand.
GTGCGGTCGAGGTGCGCGAGCGGGATGTCGACGACGACGCGGGCGACCGGGAGTTCGGGCGCGGGCTGCTGCTGGCCCTTGCGCGGCGCGCCACGCTTGGCCGCCGCGGCCGTTTTCGCGCGCGCCGGTTTCGCCTTCGGCGCCGGCACGGGTCGCGAAGGCTCCGGGAGGTCCCACAGCGGGGCGGATTCGGAGCTCACCCCGTGATCTCTACCAGACCGCCCCGACACCCTCTCCGCCCGTGGTCACCCCGAGTGCCGTCAAGGCCACCTTACGGGCGTCCGACGCCCGTAAGGTGGCCTTGACGGCACAACAGCGGATCAGGCGCCGGCTGCGGCCTTGAGGGCCTCGGCGCGGGCGGTGCTCTCCCACGGCAGGTCCAGGTCCGGACGGCCGAAGTGCCCGTACGCCGCGGTCGGCGCGTAGATCGGGCGCAGCAGGTCGAGGTCGCGGATGATCGCGGCGGGCCGCAGGTCGAAGACCTCGCTGATCGCCGCCTGGATCTTCGACGGGTCCACCGTCTCGGTCCCGAACGTCTCGACGAACAGGCCGACCGGCGCCGCCTTGCCGATCGCGTACGCGACCTGCACCTCGGTGCGCGTGGCCAGGCCCGCGGCGACGACGTTCTTGGCCACCCAGCGCATCGCGTACGCGGCCGAACGGTCCACCTTGGACGGATCCTTGCCGGAGAACGCGCCACCGCCGTGCCGCGCCATCCCGCCGTAGGTGTCGACGATGATCTTGCGCCCGGTCAGCCCGGCGTCACCCATCGGGCCGCCGATGACGAAGCGGCCGGTCGGGTTCACCAGCAGCCGCACGTTCGTGGTGTCGAGGCCCAGCTCGGCGAGCTCCGGCGCGACGACGTGCTCCTTGACGTCCACGCCGAGCATCCGGTCGAGATCGATGCCCTCGGCGTGCTGCGTCGAGACGACGACGGTGTCCAGCCGCACCGGCTGGTCGCCCGCGTACTCGATGGTCACCTGGGTCTTGCCGTCCGGGCGCAGGTACGGCAGGACGCCGTCCTTGCGGACCGCCGACAGCCGCCGCGAAAGCCGGTGCGCCAGCGCGATCGGCAGCGGCAGCAGCTCGGGGGTGTCCGAGCAGGCGTAGCCGAACATCAGGCCCTGGTCTCCCGCGCCCTGGCGGTTGATCTCGTCCTCGTCGGATTCGACCCGCGACTCGTACGCGGTGTCGACGCCCTGCGCGATGTCGGGCGACTGGGAGCCGATCGCGACGTTCACGCCGCAGGAGTTCCCGTCGAAGCCCTTGGCCGAGGAGTCGTAGCCGATCCGCAGGATGACGTCGCGCACGATGGTCGGGATGTCGGCGTAGGCCTCGGTGGTCACCTCGCCCGCCACGTGGACCTGACCGGTCGTGATGAGGGTTTCCACGGCGACCCGGCTGCGCGGGTCCTTGGACAGCAGACCGTCCAGGATCGAGTCGCTGATGGCGTCGCAAATCTTGTCGGGGTGCCCCTCGGTCACGGACTCCGACGTGAACAATCTGCTGGTGGACGCGGTCACGGTGGCAGTCACTTCCTCACCTCGACGACGGATACCCGGAGAGTTAGGTACCCCTTACCCGGCTCCAGCCTACTGAGTTCGGCTGGAGCGCCGGTCAACGATTGATTAAGCCCACAACAGCGTCCCACACTGTGGCCGCCAGTTGCGCTTTCGCGCCCAACGGGATGGGCCTTTCGGTGCCGTCCGCGGCCAGCAGCCAGCCGGAGTTGTCCTCCGTCTCGAACGCCTTGCCGTCCCCCACCGCGTTGACCACCAGCAGGTCGGCACCCTTGCGCTTCAGTTTTACCCGAGCGTGGTCGAGAACGCTGCCGTGTTCGTCGCCGGTTTCCGCCGCGAAGCCCACCACGAGCTGCCCGGCACGCCGTGCACGGACCAGTTCGGCGAGGATGTCCGGATTCCGGTCCAGCGTGATGACCGGGTCCGGCAGGTCGTCGGACTTCTTGATCTTCACGTCGGCCTTGGTCGCGGGCCGGAAATCGGCGACCGCGGCGGCCATCACGACGACATCGGCCGAAGCGGCCTCGGCGTGCATGACCTCGCGCAGCTCCAGCGCTGTCGACACGTGCCGCACGGTCGCGCCCGCGGGGTCCGGCAGCGCCACCGTGTGCCCGGCGACCAGCGTGACCTCGGCGCCGCGCTGCGCGGCGACCCTGGCCAGCGCGTAGCCCTGCTTGCCCGAGGACCGGTTGCCGAGGTAGCGCACCGGGTCGAGTGGTTCGCGGGTGCCGCCCGCGGAGATGACCACCCGGACGCCTTCGAGGTCGCGGGGCAGCGCGTCCGGCACGGCGAGCAGCAGCCGGGCGAGGTCGACGATCTCGGCCGGGTTCGCGAGCCTGCCCTTGCCGGTGTCGACGCCGGTCAGCCTGCCGGAATCCGGTTCGGTGACGATCGCCCCGCGCGAGCGCAGCAGCGCCACGTTGTCGCGGGTCGCGGGGTGCTCCCACATCTCGGTGTGCATCGCCGGGAAGAAGACCACCGGGCACCGGGCGGTGAGCAGGGTGTTGGTCAGCAGATCGTCCGCGATGCCGTGCGCGGCCTTGGCGAGCAGGTTCGCCGTGGCCGGGACCACCAGCACCAGATCGGCTTCCTTGCCGACGCGGACGTGCTGCACTTCGGGCACTTCGGTGAACACGCCGGTGTGTACCGGCTGACCGGACAATGCCTCGAAGGTGGCCGCGCCGACGAAGTTCAGCGCGGCCTCCGTGGGCACCACGCGGACCTCGTGACCGGACTCGGTCAGGCCGCGCAGTACCTCACAGGCCTTGTAGGCGGCGATCCCGCCGCCCACGCCCAGGACGACCCTGGGCCTGCGGTCACTCACCCTCGGTGTGCTCGAGCAGCCCGCCGTGGATCTCGCGCAGCGCGATCGAGAGCGGCTTCTCCCGGGGGCCGGGCTCGACCAGCGGGCCGACGTACTCCAGCAGGCCCTCGCCCAGCTGGGCGTAGTAGTCGTTGATCTGCCGGGCACGCTTGGCCGAGTAGATCACCAGCGCGTACTTGGAGCTGACCTTTTCGAGCAGGTCGTCGATCGGCGGGTTGGTGATGCCTTCGAGCTCTTCGTGGATGCCGAGCGTGGACGTGGTCGTCACTCGTGGTGCTCCGTATCTTCGGGCGGTTCTTGGGGGGTCCGGGGGGCGGAGCCCTCCGGGCGGGGTGGGGGGGGTGGGGCCCCCCCCGGGGGAACCCGGGGGCTTTGGGCGGGTGTTCAATTTTTATAGCCCCCCGCGGGCCCACCCGCCGCGCGG
>NZ_JBHYIK010000038.1:82837-91235 GCF_042739735.1 Amycolatopsis sp. NPDC059027
CCCGCCCCCGCTCTGTGGTTTTTGGTGGGGGGGTCGTTGAGTGTCTTCCCGCCCCCGGGGGGGGGGTGGGGGGGTTGCACCCCCACGTGGTACAGCAAGGGACTTGTCGCCGGTTATCAAGTTTAGCAACCGCTCGGCGGCCTCTCGCACGTCGGCGTTCACGAGCCGCACGTCGAACTCCCCGGCGGCGGCCAGTTCGCGCTCGGCCTCGGCCAGCCGCGCCTGCACGGCGGCCTCGGATTCGGTGCCCCGTCCGGTCAGCCTGCCGACCAGTTCCTCCCAGGACGGCGGCATGAGCATCACCAGCCGGGCCTCCGGCATCGCCCTGCGGACCTGCCGCGCGCCCTGCAGTTCGATCTCCAGCACCGCGGGCCTGCCGTCGGCGAGCGCCTTCTCCACCGGCTCGCGCGGGGTGCCGTAGCAGTTGCCCGCGAACTCGGCGTGTTCCAGGAGCCTGCCGTCGGCGACCATGACGTCGAACTCGGCCCGCTCGACGAAGTGGTAGTGCCGGCCCTCGACCTCGCCGGGACGCGGCTTCCGCGTCGTCACCGAGACGCTGTAGTAGATCTCGGGAGCCAGCTCGCGCAGCTGCCCCACCACACTCGACTTCCCGACCCCCGAGGGCCCCGATACGACCGTGAGCCGGTGCCGGGAGCTCTCCCCCGCCACCGGCTCACTGCCGCGGTCGGCGCCCCGGATCACCGGGTTGTCCTGACCGACGCCGCTCACTCGCCGCTGAACTCGGCCAGCAGCGCCTTGCGCTGCCGGTCGCCGAGTCCGCGGAGCCTGCGGCTGGGCGCGATCTCCAGTCGTTCCATGGTCTGCTGGGCACGGACCTTGCCGACGCCGGGGAGGGCCTCGAGCAGAGCCGACACCTTCATCTTGCCGAGGACTTCGTTCTCCTCGGCCTGCTTCAGCACGTCGACCAGAGTGGTACCGCCCCGCTTCAGCCGCTCCTTCAGCTCAGCACGGATGCGGCGGGCGGCGGCGGCCTTCTCCAGCGCCGCAGCGCGCTGTTCCTCTGTCAGCTGGGGAAGTGCCACGTTTTCCTCCGGTAGTTCTCAAATCTGGGTGGGTGACGCGACGGTACCCACCCGCGAGCATCGCCCACAATGCGGGGGTGCTGGTCCCACACCGATTCCGGGGCCTGCTATTGGCCGTTTTCCTGCGGTCCGGCGAGCAGTTCGCGATTCCGGCGGACCGCCGTTCGCAGCGCGGCCGCGTCCGGGCCGTGCTTCAGGATGTCCCGCGAAGACGCCGGGAGCACGCCCTTCGCGAGCAGCGCGTCCCCGAAAACGGCCCGTAAATCGGCCACAGTGGCGCCCTGAGCCCCGAAACCCGGTGCCAGGACCGGACCGTTCAACGCGGCCAGTTCGAGCTCCCCAGGCGCGATGGTGGCCCCGGCGACCACGCCGACGTCCCCGAGCGGCGCGACGCCGTCGTTGACCGCCGCGGCGGCGTCGACGATGCTCTGCGCGACGGTTCTGCCGTCCGGAAGCCGCGCACTCTGCAAGACGTGCGCCTCGGGGTTCGACGTCCGCGCGAGCACGAATACGCCCCGGCCCGCCTCGCGGGCGGTGGCCACACACTGCTCCAGAGAGCCGAATCCGAGGTACGGCGACACGGTGATCGCGTCGGCCGCGATCGCCGCACCGTCGGCCACGTAGGCGGCCGTGTAGGCCGCCATGGTGGAGCCGATGTCCCCGCGCTTGACGTCGAGCAGCACCAGCGCCCCGGCATCGGCCGCGAGCGCGACGACCCGCTCCAGCACGGCGACCCCGGCGGCGCCGAACGCCTCGAAGAACGCCGACTGCGGTTTGACGATCGCGGTTTCCGCGGCCAGCACCTCGGTGGCGCCGAGCGCGAACCGCTCCAGCCCGCTCGCGTCGACCGGCAGGCCCCACGCCTCGATCAGACCGGGGTGCGGATCGATCCCGGCGCAGAGCGGGCCCCGCGCCGAGATCGCCTTCGCCAGCCGCGCCCCGAACCGCTCGGGCGCGCTCACGACTGGGCCTTCAGCGCCGCCTGGAGGTGCTGCAGAGACCGGACCCCGATGTCACCCCGGATGAGCGCCTCGATGCCGTGCACGGCCGCCGCGGCGCCCTGCACCGTGGTGACGCACGGGATGTCCCGGGACACCGCCGCGGTACGGATTTCGTAGCCGTCGACCCGCGGACCGCTGTTTCCATACGGAGTATTGATGACCATGTCGACGCCGCCGTCGAGGATGACGTCCACGATGTTCCGCACGGAGTCGGTCGAGCCCTCGGAGTACTTGCGCACGACGGTGCAGGGAATTCCGTTGCGCCGCAACACTTCCCCGGTGCCCGCGGTGGCGAGGACCTCGAAGCCGAGGTCGGCCAGCCGCTTGATCGGGAACACCATCGACCGCTTGTCCCGGTTGGCCACCGACACGAACACGCGCCCGGAGGTCGGCAAGGAACCGTAAGCGCCGGACTGGGATTTCGCGAACGCCTTGCCGAAGGAGACGTCGACGCCCATGACCTCGCCGGTGGACTTCATCTCCGGGCCGAGCAGCGAGTCGACGCCGTGCCCCTCGGGGGTGCGGAAGCGGTGGAAGGGCAGCACGGCTTCCTTGACCGCGACCGGGGAATCGGCGGGCATGTGGCCGCCGTCGCCCTCGGCGGGCAGGATGCCGGCGGCACGCAGGTCCTTGATCGAGGAGCCGGTCATGATGCGCGCGGCGGCCTTGGCCAGCGGCACCGCGGTCGCCTTGGACACGAACGGGACGGTGCGCGAGGCACGCGGGTTCGCTTCCAGGACGTAGAGGACGTCGTCCTTGAGGGCGTACTGGACGTTGAGCAGCCCGCGCACACCGACGCCGCGGGCGATGGCCTCGGTGGAGCGCCGCACGGCCTGCAGGTCGGTCTGGCCGAGGGTGATCGGCGGCAGCGCGCAGGAGGAGTCGCCGGAGTGGATCCCGGCCTCCTCGATGTGCTCCATCACACCGCCGAGGTAGAGCTCCTCGCCGTCGAACAGCGCGTCGACATCGATTTCGATGGCGTCGTCGAGGAACCGGTCGACCAGCACCGGATGTTCCGGCGTGACCTCGGTGGCGCGGCGGATGTAGCCGGCGAGGGATTCCTCGTCGTAGACGATCTCCATGCCGCGTCCGCCGAGCACATACGACGGGCGGACGAGGACCGGGTAGCCGATCTCGTCGGCGATCCGCTTGGCGCCCTCGAACGAGGTCGCGGTGCCGTAACGCGGGGCGGGCAGCCCGGCGTCGGTGAGGACCTCTCCGAACGCGCCGCGGTCCTCGGCGAGGTGGATCGCCTCCGGCGGCGTCCCGACCACCGGGACACCGGCGTCGGCCAGCCGCTTCGCCAGCCCCAGCGGCGTCTGCCCGCCGAGCTGGACGATGACGCCGGCGACCGTGCCGGACGCCTGCTCGGCGTGCACGACTTCGAGGACGTCCTCGAAGGACAGCGGCTCGAAGTAGAGGCGGTCGGAGGTGTCGTAGTCGGTGGACACGGTTTCCGGGTTGCAGTTGACCATGACGGCCTCGAACCCGGCCTCGCGCAACGCGATCGCCGCGTGCACACAGGAGTAGTCGAACTCGATGCCCTGCCCGATCCGGTTGGGCCCCGACCCCAGGATCAGCACCTTGGGCTTGTCGGTCTGCGCCGCGACCTCGGAGGCCGCCTCGGGGTCGGTTTCGTAGCAGGAGTAGTGATACGGCGTCTTGGCGGCGAACTCGGCCGCGCAGGTGTCCACGGTCTTGAACACCGGCCGCACGCCGAGCCGGTGCCGCAGCGCGCGGACGCCGTCCTCCCCGGCCAGTTCCGGGCGCAGCGCGGCGATCTGGCGGTCCGACAGCCCGGTCCGCTTGGCGCGGCGCAGCAGGTCGCCGTCGAGCACCGGGGCGTCCCGGACCTCGGCGCCGACCTCGCCGATCAGCGCGATCTGGTCGATGAACCACGGGTCGATGCCGGAGGCCTCGTGCACCTGCTCGACGGTGGCACCGAACCGCAGCGCGCGCTCGACCTCGTAGAGCCGTCCCTCGTGCGGCACCCGCAGGGCGTCCAAAGTGGACTCACGCGTGGCGTCCTCGGGGTCGGGCCGGGTCCAGAACCCGGTCGCCTTCGTCTCGATCGACCGCATCGCCTTCCCCAGTGCTTCGGGGAAACTGCGGCCGAACGACATCGCCTCGCCGACGCTCTTCATCGTCGTGGTCAGCGTCGGGTCCGCGCCGGGGAACTTCTCGAAGGCGAACCGCGGCACCTTCACCACGACGTAGTCCAAAGTGGGCTCGAACGCCGCCGGGGTCTCGCCGGTGATGTCGTTGCGGATCTCGTCCAGCGTGTAGCCGATGGCCAGCTTCGCGGCGATCTTGGCGATCGGGAACCCGGTCGCCTTCGACGCCAGCGCGGAACTGCGCGACACGCGGGGGTTCATCTCGATGACGACCATCCGGCCGTCGCGCGGGTTGATCGCGAACTGGATGTTGCAGCCGCCGGTGTCGACGCCGACCTCGCGCAGCACCGCGATGCCGACGTCGCGCATCACCTGGTACTCGCGGTCGGTCAGCGTCATCGTCGGCGCCACCGTGACACTGTCGCCGGTGTGCACGCCCATCGCGTCGACGTTCTCGATCGAACACACGACCACGACGTTGTCGTGCTTGTCGCGCATCAGCTCGAGTTCGTACTCCTTCCACCCGAGCACGCTCTCCTCGATGAGCACCTCGGTCACCGGCGACTCGGTGAGCCCGGTCGAGGCCAGCCGCTCCAGATCCTCGGCGGTGTGCGCCATCCCCGAGCCGAGCCCGCCCATGGTGAACGAGGGCCGGATGACCACCGGCAGGCCGAGCTCGGCCACCGTGGCGCGGACCTCGTCCATGTCGTGGCAGACCCGGGAACGCGGGACCTCGGCGCCGATGGTGCGCACGATGTCCTTGAACTTCTGCCGGTCCTCACCACGCTGGATCGCGTCGATGTCCGCGCCGATCAGCTCGACGCCGTACTTCTCCAGCACCCCGCGCTCGTGCAGCGCCACCGCGCAGTTGAGCGCGGTCTGCCCGCCCAGGGTCGCCAGCAACGCGTCCGGACGCTCCTCGGCGATGACCTTCTCGACGAAGTCCGGGGTGACCGGCTCGATGTAGGTGGCGTCGGCGAACTCCGGGTCGGTCATGATCGTCGCCGGGTTGGAGTTCACCAGGCTCACGCGCAAACCCTCGGCCCGCAGCACCCGGCAGGCCTGGGTCCCGGAGTAGTCGAACTCCGCGGCCTGCCCGATCACGATCGGACCCGATCCGATCACCAGCACGTGCTGGATGTCAGTCCTCTTGGGCATTACTTGGCCTTCTTCTCCATGAGAGTCACGAATTCGTCGAAGAGCGGCGCCGCGTCGTGCGGACCGGCAGCCGCTTCGGGGTGGTACTGCACCGAGAACGCCGGGACGTCGAAGGCGCGCACGCCCTCGACCGTGTCGTCGTTCGGGCAGTAGTGCGAGATCTGCGCGGTACCGTAGGGCGAGTCGAACCGCTGGCCCGGCTCGCCTTCCAGTGCGAAACCGTGGTTCTGCGCGGTGATCGCCACCCGCCCGGTCGCCACGTCGATCACCGGGATGTTGATCCCGCGGTGGCCGTAGCGCATCTTGTACGTCCCCAGGCCGAGCGCGCGGCCGAGGATCTGGTTGCCGAAGCAGATGCCGAACAGCGGGATTTCCCGCTCCAGCACCGTTTTCGTCAGCGCCGTCGCGTGCGCGGTGGTCGCCGGGTCACCCGGGCCGTTGGACAGGAACACCCCGTCCGGCTCCAGCGCCAGCAGCTCCTCGACCGGGGTCGCCGAGGGCAGCACGTGCACCTCGATGCCCCGCGCGGTCATCAGCCGCGGGGTGTTCGACTTGATGCCCAGATCCAGCGCGGCGACGCGGAACCGGCGCTCTCCCTGTGCTTCCACCACGTACGGCTTGTCCGTGCTGACCTCGCCCGCCAGATCGGCGCCCTTCATCTCCGGGCTCGCCAGCACCTGCGCGACCATGTCCTCTGTGGACACCAGCGCGTCACCGGAGAACACCCCCGCGCGCATCGCGCCCCGCTCCCGCAGATGCCGGGTCAGCGTCCGGGTGTCCACCTCGGAAATCCCGACGACACCCTGGCGCTCCAGCTCGTCGTCCAGCGAACGCGTGGCCCGCCAGTTCGACGGCGTCCGCGCGGGATCCCGTACCACGTAACCGGAAACCCAGATCCGCGCCGACTCGTCGTCCTCGTCGTTCCAGCCGGTGTTCCCGATCTGCGGCGCCGTCTGCACCACGATCTGCCGGTGGTACGACGGGTCGGTCAACGTCTCCTGGTAGCCCGTCATGCCGGTGCAGAACACCGCCTCGCCGAGCCTCCGCCCGCGCGCGCCGTAGGCCGCGCCACGGAACACCCGGCCGTCTTCCAGTACCAGCGCGGCCGGGGTACGGGCGCCGTTCGCGGTGCTCACTGGGCACCTCCCTTGATGTCGTGATCGGAAAGCTGGTCGATCCACTGTGGATAGTCGTCGAGGTCGTCGCCGCGGAACCCGGTGTCGAGATCGACGTCCCCGAGCCGCCAGGTGAGGACGAGCAGCGCGTCGGTGCCCATGACCTTCCCGGCGATCGCCTTGTCCCTGCGGATCCCGGTGACCGACGCGCGCGGGATCCAGAAGTCCGGGCCGCCGGAGCGCTCGATCGCGACACCGGCGGGGTGCAGCCGCCAGATCGCGCTCGTGCGCAGCCCGGCGCCGCGGGTGACGACGCGGTTCTGCCAGTGCCCCGCGAAGATCGTGCTGACGTAGAGCCCTTGGGACTCCAGCAGCACCTCGCCGGGCTCGGCGGGGATCTCGGGGAACGGCGGCACCTGGACGCTCTGCGCGCGCGACTTGCGCCGCCAGCCGATCCAGAAGCCCCACAGGCACAGCAGGAAGAAGACGACGAGCGCGAGCGTGAGGAGAAGCCGTTCCATTACCCGATCTTCCCTTCCCGCGCGGTGATCCGCCCGCGCAGGAGCGTGGCGGTCACCACCCCGGGCAAGCGCATTCCCTCGTACGGGGTGTTGGCCGAGATGCTGGCCAGTTCGGGCCCGCTCACGGTCCACTCCGCCTCTGGGTCGACCAGCGTGAGGTTGGCGGGCTCCCCCACCTCGATCGGACGGCCCTGGTCGGGCAGGTTCCCGATCTCCGCGGGCCGTTCGCTCATGACGCGGGCCACTCCCCGCCAGTCGAGCAGCCCGGTGCGGACCATGGTCTCGGCCACAATGGACAGTGCGGTCTGCAGGCCGAGCATGCCCGGCCGCGCCGCGCTCCACTCGCAGTCCTTGTCCTGCACCGCGTGCGGCGCGTGGTCGGTGGCCACGCAGTCGATGACGCCCTCGGCCAGCGCGGCACGCAGCTTTCCGGCGTCGACCTCGGTACGCAGCGGCGGATTCACCTTGTTCACCGGGTCGTAGCTCGCGAGCCGCTCGTCGGTGAGCAGCAGGTGGTGCGGGGTCACCTCGGCGGACACCTTCGTGCCGCGGTCCTTGGCCCAGCGCAGGACGTCCGCGGTGCCCGACGTCGAGACGTGGCACACGTGCAGCCGCGCTCCGGCGTGGAAGGCGAGCAGGCAGTCCCGCGCGACGATCGACTCCTCGGCCGAGGCGGGCCAGCCGGTGTAGCCCAGCCGTGCCGCGCGCTCACCCTCGTGGGCCTGCGCGCCGACGGTGAGCCGGGGCTCCTCGGCGTGCTGCGCGATCACGACGTCGAGCGAGGTCGAGTACTCCAGCGCCCGGCGCATCAGCAGCGGGTCGGCCACGCACAGGCCGTCGTCGGAGAACACCCGGACGCCCGCCGCGGACCGGTTCATCGTGCCCAGCTCGGCGAGCTTCTCGCCCTTGAGCCCGACGGTGACCGCGCCGACCGGGTGCACGTCGACCAGCCCGATCTCCTGGCCACGCCGCCAGACGTGCTCGACGACGACCGCGTTGTCGGCGACCGGATCGGTGTTGGCCATGGCGAACACGGCGGTGTACCCGCCGAGCGCCGCCGCGGCGGAACCGGTCTCGATCGTCTCGGTGTCCTCGCGGCCCGGCTCGCGCAGGTGGGTGTGCAGATCGACGAATCCGGGCAGCAGCACCTGGCCCTTGGCGTCGAGCACCTCCACGCCGTCGGCCGCCTTGACCGAGCCGATGGCGGTGATCACCCCGTCCTCGACGAGGACGTCGACCGGGTCGCCTTCCCCGTACGGACGGGCACCCTTGATCAGCACGGGGCTCACGCGATGTTCCCTTCTTCACTGGCGAGCAGGTGGTACAGCACGGCCATCCGCACGTGGACGCCGTTGCGGACCTGTTCGGCGGTCTCTTCTACAAATCTCCGAGCCCACTCTACATAGATCCCTCGCTGATGCCGTCTGGGGAGTGACAAGGGGTGGT
>NZ_JBHYIK010000039.1:0-41379 GCF_042739735.1 Amycolatopsis sp. NPDC059027
AGCCCCCGGACGTGGATTCTTGTGTCACGACTTGATCAACATCCGGGGGCTCCACCACGTTCCCGTACCGCCGGTACGCAACCCAGCAAACCCCTGCGGCATAACCACAACCCACCCCGTCAAGCACCCAGACCAGCACCAACAGGATGAAAAAACCCCATTGGGGCGCATGACCGCCGGGGACTCGGGACCTCAGCGCGTGGGGCGGCCTCCGGCGTTGGCGAGCATGAAGGTCTGCCAGATGTCCGTCGGCATCGTCGCGCCGGTGATCTTCCGGCCCCGGGAATCACGGAGGCGCCAGTTGTCGTCGTCGCCGCCGATCCACACCGCGGTCACCAGCTTCGGCGTGTAGCCGATCGCCCAGGCCGCCGCGTAGTCCTGGCTGATGCCCTGCTCGAACTGCCCGGTCGCCAGCGCCGCCGGGCGGCCGTCCGGCAACGTCGTGCGCAGCGCGTCCGTCACCGCGTCGGCCAGCCGTGTGCTCGTCGCGTCGTCGCCGCTGAACGGCGACGGCCGCGAGGTGTGCTGCCAGACGATCTCGCCCTTCTCGTCCCGGATCTTCTCGACCAGGTAAGGCATCGCACGCACGCCCTTGGCCGCGAAAGTCGCATACGCGCCCGCCATGTCCAAGGGCCGCAAGGGATACCGCCCGATCGCGATCCCGGCGCCGATGAGATCGCTGTTGTACTCCCGCAGGGTCGCGGCACCATCCACGGCGTCCGGGATGCCGGCGTCGCGGGCCGCGGCGCTCAGCGCGTCCGCGCCCAGCCGCTTCGCCAGGCCGACGAACGGCGCGTCCGCCGCCTTGCGCAGCGCCTGCCGGTAGGTGCACGGATCACCGCAGACGTTCGGATACTTGAACCGCTCGCCGAGGAACTCCGTCTCCGAGGGCGACGCCGCGGGCTGGTCGACCCCGACTCCCGCGCGCAGCCCGGCGAGCATGCTGAACGGGTAGAACGCCGAACCCGCCGGGTGCGCGACGCCCGCGTAGTCACGCAGGCCGTCGTCGCCGCCGTCGTAGACCCGCACCGCACCCGTCCCCGGATCGACGGACACGAGCGCGCCACGCAGCTCACGCGGTTCGCCCGCCAGCCGGTCCTTGACCGTCTTGCGCGCGCTTTCCTGCGCCCGCCGGTCCAGGGTCGTCTCGACGCGCAAAGTCCCCTGCCGCAACCGGTTCAGCGGGAAACCGGCGCGTTCGAGTTCGGCGAGCACGGCCTGTTTGACGTGGTACTGCTCGTAGTCCAGCTGACCCGCCCTGGTCTCCGACGGCGGCTGGATTTCCTTGCCGGGATAGGACATCCTGCCGATCTCGTCGCCCTTGACGTACCCTCGCTCGACGAGCTTGTCCCGTACGTACTCCCAGCGCCTCGCCGCGTGCTCGTCGCCGGAGACGGCCGGATCGTGCACCGACGGCGACTGGATCATCCCGGCCAGGAACGCCGCCTCGCTCCAGGTGAGGGACTCGTCGAGACCGCGGCCGAAGAACGCGTTCATCGCCGCGGCCGGGCCGAAAGTGTTGCGCCCGAAGGAAATGATGTTCACGTAGCTCTCGAAGATCTTCTCCTTCGACTGCTCCTGCGTGATCTTCGTGGCGAGCACCAGCTCGGTGAGCTTGCGCGTGATCGCGTGCTCGTCGTCCCCGGTGGACTTCTTGATGTACTGCTGCGTGATGCCGGATCCGCCGCCGAAACCGGTCAGCAGCGCGCGGCCGACGCCTGTCGGGTCGAAGCCCTGGTTGTCCCAGAACGTCGGATCCTCGGTCGCGACGATCGCGTCCCGCAGCTTGGCGGGGATCCGCGCGTAGGGCACGAAGAGCCGGTCGCCGTCGGGCGGGACGACCTTGAGCAGTTCCGAACCGTCCGAATAGTCCAGTGTGACGGTCTTGTCGAGCCCGGCGAGCACCTCCTGCGGACTGCGCACATCGAGCACCAGGTAGGCGATCCAGAAGGCGAGGAGCGGGATGCCGGCCCCGAGTCCGGCGGTCCAGCAGGCGATCCGGCGGACACGCCGCCACCGGCCAGGCCTCTTCTCGCCGGTTTCGGACTCGGATTCCCCAGAAATCTCATCCACATCACGTCCGACGCTCGAAAGAGTGACGAGGTTGAGGCGGGCCGGATCACTGAAACAGGATCATGACATTTCAGAGGAACGCGCGCAGCAGCGACGCGGTGCCCTCGATGTGCTCGGCCATCGCGCGGCGCGCGGCGACCGGGTCACCCGCCAGGATCGCGTCGACGATCTCCTCGTGCTGAGCGTTGGAGTGCTCCAGATTCGGCTCCAGCAACGGGATCCGGTCGAGCAGCTGGTTGACCCGCGTCCGCGCGTCGGCCATCGCGGTGGTCAGCGAGCCGGACGCGGTCACCTCGGCGATCGCCAGGTGCAGCCGGGAATCCTTGCGCCGGTAGTCGGCGAGGTCCGAGGCCGACGCGTCGGCGAGCGTGCTGGTCAGGTGCTGCCGGTCGGCCGGGCTCAGCGAGCGCGCCGCCGCCAGCTCGGCGGCCCCGGTCTCCAGCACGTACCGCAAGCTCAGCGCGTCTTCCAGCGCGACAACCGGACGCTCCCCCACGGGGTGGCCCGGTTCGGGGAGGTTCTCGTTGACGAATGTGCCGCCGTAGCGCCCTCTCCGCGATTCGACGTACCCAGCGTCGGACAGCGCCCGGATCGCCTCGCGCAGCGTGACGCGGCTGACGCCGAGGCGTTCGGCCAGCTCCCGCTCGGACGGCAGGCGCTCCCCCGCGCCGACCACCCCGAGCCGGATGGCCTGCAGGAGCCGCTCGACGGTCTCCTCGAAGGCGTTGCCCGTCCGCACCGGACGGAACAACGCTTCACCGGCATTCGCCGCCGAGGTCGACTCCACCCAGCGAGTTTATGCCGACTCCGGTGATCAACGCTGTCCATCACAACCACAGAGAACCCTTTGCAAAGCTCCCTCTGCGTTCTAGAGTGTGCCCATGACCGGGAAACGACGGACGCGGCCGATCGACGCGCGGATGCTCCGCGCGCTGGCCCATCCGTTGCGCATGCGGATGCTCGAACTCCTGCACGCCGACGGTCCGGCGACCGCGACAGGGCTGGGCAAGCGGGTCGGCGAAAGCTCGGGCACGACCAGCTGGCATCTGCGCATGCTGGCCGAAGCGGGCCTTGTCGAGGAGGACACCGAGCGAGGGAACAAACGCGAACGCTGGTGGCGTCCGTTGCAGGAGGCGACGCACATGCGGACCGCCGACTTCTTCGGCGACCCGGACCTGGCCGCGCCGCTGGACACCTACCTGCGGTCCGTGGTCGAGCAGCGCTACCAGGCCGAAGCACAGTTCGTCAGCGAACTCCCGCAGTGGATGGACCGCTGGTACGACAAGGCCACCTTCGGTGACGCCCGGCTTTCCCTGACGCCCGAAGAAGCCGCGGCGATGAGCGCGGAAATCCACGAGGTGGTCGACCGCTACCGCCGGGACGCGCGGCCGGGCGACGACAGCGTGATCGCGCACTGGTCGGCGTTCCCCCGGAAGGCACGTCCCGAGGAATCCGACGGCGTTCGCCCGGAGCCGACACGCGATGTTTCGTGAGAAAACCACTGGAATCATCCGGCCACGGTGAGCAACTATTGACAACGTCCAGTGAGACACCGAAGACCGAGTGGGGGCGATCCGGTGCACTTCCTGATGGCGCAGGACCTGGTCAACGAGCGGGAGGCGGAGTTACGCCGCGGCACCCGCAGGCTTCCGCGTAACGGCGGCCGGGCCTGTCTGGGCAGCACCCGGCGGCAGCGCCTCGGCTGGACACTCGTGGAGGTCGGGCTCCGGCTGGCCGTCGAGCCCGATGACCGCACCGAAAACGTTGGCGCGCGGGACTTCCGGGTGTAGAACGGAATCAGCCGGACAGGCCTCCGGCGACTGGGGATTCCATGAGCCGGTTCAGTCCTGAGCCGTTGTCGGATGACGACGAGCTACGCGAATATCGCCTCACCCGCGAGCGCTTCTCGGATTTCACGCCGCCTGTCGTGTTGTTGCTCGTGCTTCAGATCGGCCTGCTGTTCTGGCGGGCCGACGACATCCCGATGCGGATCATCGTCACCGTGCTGGTGGCCCTCCCGCTCGTCCTGATCGCCTGGTACTCGCTGGTGAGCGCGACCCACACCGATCAGGACGGCGTGACGGTCCACGGCTGGTTCCGCGCGAGGAAGACGCCGTGGACCCGGATCCAGGACATCGTCGTCGAACCGAAACACCACCGCCAGCTCAAGTCCGCGCCCTACTTCGTCACGGCGATGTACGACGACACGGGCCGCCGCATCGTCCTGCCGAACCTCAACGACCGCAACGGCCTGGACCTCGAACACGAAACCGAGATCCTGCACCGCATGTGGCTTTCCCGGCGCGGCGTGACCTGGCGATCGATTCCCGCCGTCCGGCAGTCCCACACTCCAGGACGGCCCGCACCGAAGCCGCCGTGGCGTGTCGCTCTGAAGGTGGCGGCGACCACGCTGTTGCTGGACATCGTGGCCTTGTTCGCCATCGCCGCCGTGGTGGCCGACGACGGCCCGTGGGCCGGGTTCTTCCTGGAAGTCGTGCTCCCGTTTCTCATCGTGTTCGGTCCGGCCACCATCGCGTTCTTCGTCACGCTGTACGTCACGCGCGCACGGCGCGCGGCCAAGGCATCGGGCCCGCCTCGGCCGCGCACCAAGAAACAGCGTTAGCTCAGCACTCGATGACGTTGACCGCGAGGCCGCCGCGCGCCGTCTCCTTGTACTTGATGCTCATGTCGGCGCCGGTCTCCCGCATCGTCTTGATCGCCTTGTCCAGCGTCACGACATGACTGCCGTCGCCGCGCATCGCCATCCGCGCGGCGTGGATGGCCTTCGACGCGCCGACGGCGTTGCGCTCGATGCACGGGATCTGCACGAGTCCGCCGACCGGGTCGCAGGTCAGCCCCAGGTGGTGTTCGACGCCGATCTCGGCGGCGTTCTCCACCTGTGCCGGGCTGCCGCCGAGCACCTCGGTGAGCCCGGCGGCGGCCATCGCGGACGCCGAGCCGACCTCGCCCTGGCAGCCGACCTCGGCCCCGGAGATCGACCCGGTCTGCTTGAGGATCGACCCGATCGCGCCCGCGGTGAGCAGGAACGTCACGATCCCGTCGTCCGAAGCGCCGCGGATGAACCGCTGGTAGTAGTGCAGCACGGCGGGGATGATCCCGGCCGCGCCGTTGGTGGGCGCGGTGACGACCCGGCCGCCCGCGGCGTTCTCCTCGTTCACCGCGAGCGCGTACAGGCTGACCCAGTCCATCGCGTACAGCGGGTCCTCGACGCCGTCCTCGGCGAGCAGCTTGTCGTGCAACGCCTTCGCCCGCCGCGGCACCTTGAGCCCGCCCGGCAGGACGCCCTCGTGCGCACATCCATTGTGGACACATTCGGCCATGACCGCCCAGATCCCGAGCAGCCCCTCACGGATCTCTTCCCTGGTACGCCAGGCGAGTTCGTTGCGGAACATGATCTCGCTGATCGGCAGGCCGGTCGACGCGCAGTGCGCGAGCAGGTCGGCGCCGGTGCGGAACGGGTACGGCACCGGGGTCGAGTCCTCGACCACGACCGTGTCCGTCTCGTACGACTCGTCCCGCACGAACCCGCCGCCGACCGAGTAGTACGTCCGCTCGCGCAGCAGGACGCCGTCGCCGTCGAACGCGCGGAAGATCATGCCGTTCGGATGCGCGGGCAGGGATTTGCGGCGATGCATGGTGAGGTCGGTGTCCTCGGTGAACACGATCTCGTGCTCGCCGCCCAGCTTCAGGCTGCCGGACTCGCGGATCTCCGCGATCTTGCCCGGCACGGTGTCGGTGTCGACCTCCTCCGGCCGCTCACCGGACAGCCCGAGCAGCACGGCCTTGTCGCTGCCGTGCCCGAACCCGGTCGCGCCCAGCGAACCGAACAGTTCACTTTGGACACGCGTGGTGCGGCTCAGCAGGTTCTCGTCGACGAGACCGTCCACAAAGGTCCGCGCGGCCCGCATCGGACCGACCGTGTGGGAGCTCGACGGCCCGATGCCGATCGAAAACAGGTCGAAGACGCTGATCGCCATTGATCCGCCCCTTCCCTTAGTTCCGGCCCGAAGTAATTTTTACCGCTGAGGGCCCATTGGATACAGCCAGAAGCGAGCTGGCCTCTTGTGCGGCCGGCCCCTTGTCGGCGAGGTGCCTCAGGTTGTCCGGCAGCTCTTCTCCACGGTAACTCTTCGTCTGCGCGTAGAGGCGTCCGGCGCGGTAGGAGGACCGCACGAGCGGCCCCGCCATGACCCCGGCGAAGCCCATCGCCTCGGCCGCCTTCGAGTGCTCCACGAACTCCTCCGGCTTCACCCAACGGTCCACCGGATGATGCCGCGGCGACGGCCGCAGATACTGCGTGATCGTCAGAATCTCACAACCCGCGTCCACCAGATCCCGCATCGCCGGGGCGACCTCGTCCGGGGTCTCGCCCATCCCGAGGATCAGGTTCGACTTCGTCACCAACCCCGCCTCACGCGCCTTCGTGATCACCTCAAGCGACCGCGCGTACCGGAACCCAGGCCGGATCCGCTTGAAAATCCGCGGCACCGTCTCCACGTTGTGCGCCAACACCTCCGGCCGCGACCCGAACACCTCCGCCAACTGCGCGGGATCGGCGTTGAAATCCGGGATCAACAACTCGACACCAGTACCGGGGTTGAGCGCGTGAATCTGGCGCACCGTCTCGGCATAGAGCCAGGCGCCACCATCCGCCAGATCATCGCGAGCGACCCCGGTCACCGTCGAATACCGCAGCCCCATCGCCTGAACGCTCTCAGCCACCTTCCGCGGCTCGGTGCGATCCAGCGCGGCGGGCTTACCGGTGTCGATCTGGCAGAAATCGCAACGCCGGGTGCACTGATCGCCACCGATCAGGAACGTGGCCTCACGGTCTTCCCAGCACTCGTAGATGTTGGGACACCCGGCCTCTTCACAGACCGTGTGCAAACCCTCACGACGGACAAGACCCTTGAGTTCGGTGAACTCCGGCCCCATCTTCGCCCGCGTCTTGATCCACGAAGGCTTCTTCTCGATCGGCGTCTGGCTATTGCGGACCTCGAGCCGCAACAGCTTCCGACCCTCCGGCGCCGCGGTCATCGCGCGAGGTCGGCGTAGAGGGGGTGCTTCTTGGCGAGCAGCTCGACACGGGCACGCAGCGTCTGCCGCACGTCGTCGTCGAAGTCCGGTTTGAGTGCCTCGGCGATGATGTCGGCGACCTCGGTGAAGTCCTCGGCGCCGAAGCCGCGGGTGGCCAGCGCCGGGGTGCCGATGCGCAGCCCCGAGGTCACCATCGGCGGGCGTGGGTCGAACGGGACCGCGTTGCGGTTGACCGTGATCCCGACCGAGTGCAGCCGGTCCTCGGCCTGCTGACCGTCCAAAGCGGACTGGACGAGGTCGACGAGCACGAGGTGCACGTCGGTACCGCCGGTGAGCACCCGGACACCCGCCTCCGCGGTGTCCGAACGCGACAGCCGGTCGGCGAGGATCTTCGCGCCTTCCAGCACACGCTGCTGACGCTCGCGGAACTCCTCGCTCGCGGCGATCTTCAGCGCGACGGCCTTGGCGGCGATGACGTGCTCCAGCGGCCCGCCCTGCTGACCGGGGAACACCGCCGAGTTGATCTTCTTCGCCAGCTCCTGACGGCACAGGATCAAGCCGCCGCGCGGGCCGCCGAGGGTCTTGTGCGTGGTCGTGGTGACGATGTCGGCGTGCGGCACCGGCGAGGGGTGCAGCCCGGCCGCGACCAGGCCGGCGAAGTGGGCCATGTCGACCATGAGCTTGGCGTCCACCGCGTCGGCGATGCGCCGGAACTCGGCGAAGTCGAGCTGACGCGGATAGGCGGACCAGCCGGCGATGATCAGCTTCGGCTTGTGCTGGACGGCCAGGCGTTCGATCTCGGCGAGGTCGACGATGCCGGTCTCTTTGTCGACATGGTAGGCGACGACGTTGTAGAGCTTGCCGGAGAAGTTGATCTTCATCCCGTGCGTCAGGTGGCCGCCATGCGCCAGGTCGAGGCCGAGAATGGTGTCGCCCGGCTTCAACACGGCGAACATCGCGGCCGCGTTGGCCTGCGCGCCCGAATGCGGCTGGACGTTGACGTGCTCTGCGCCGAAGAGCGCCTTCGCGCGCTCGATCGCGAGCTGCTCGACGACGTCGACGTGCTCGCAGCCGCCGTAGTAGCGGCGGCCGGGGTACCCCTCGGCGTACTTGTTGGTCAGCACCGAACCCTGCGCCTCGAGTACGCCCTGCGGGGCGAAGTTCTCCGAGGCGATCATCTCCAGGGTGGTCTGCTGGCGGGTCAGCTCGTCGGCGACCGCGGCGGCGACCTCCGGGTCCACTTCGGACAGCGGCGCGTCGAACGTGGTCATGGGTCAGGCCTCCTGGGTCAAAACCGCGTAGGCGGCGGCGTCGAGCAACTCCGGCAGGTCACCGCTGGTGCGTACCCGCAGCAGCCAACCCTGGCCGAACGCGTCGTCGTTGATGACCTCGGGGGTGTCCGAAGTGGCCTCGTTCACCTCGACGACCTCACCGCTGACCGGCGAGTACAGCTCGCTGACCGACTTGGTCGACTCGACCTCGCCGAACACCTCGCCCGCGGTGACCTTGTCGCCGACCGACGGGAGCTGGACGAAGACGATGTCGCCGAGCGACTCGGCGGCGAAGGCGGTGATCCCGACCGTGGCGACGCCGTCGGCGACGCTCAGCCACTCGTGATCCTTGGTGTAGGACAGGTCCTGGGGAATGCTGGTCATGAGAAAGCCTTTCGATGTGCCCGGCTGGTCAGGGCGGTCAGGAACGCTTGTAGAACGGGAGGGCGACGACCTCGACGGGCTCGATCCGCCCGCGGATGTCGACGGAAAGCCCGGTGCCGGGCTCGCTGTGTTCCCGGTCGACGTAGGCCATGGCGATCGGGTAACCCAGCGTCGGCGACAGCGCACCACTGGTGACCTCGCCGATCTCGGTCTCGCCCGCCAGCACTCGGTACCCGTGCCGCGGCGCGCGGCGCCCGGTGCCCTTGAGGCCGACGCGCACGCGCGGGACGTCGGCCTTGGCCAGCTCTTCGAGTGCGGCCTTCCCGACGAAGTCGCCGGGCTTCTCGAACTTCACGACCCGGCCCAGCCCGGCCGCGAACGGGTTCAGCGCACGGGTGAGTTCGTTGCCGTACAACGGCATTCCCGCTTCGAGCCGCAGTGTGTCGCGGCAGGCGAGGCCGGCCGGGAGCAGCCCGTGCTCCTGTCCCGCCTCGGTCAGCAGGCGCCACAACGCCGGTGCCTCGGCGGCGGGGACGAACAACTCGAAGCCGTCCTCGCCGGTGTAACCGGTGCGGGCGAGAAGGACCTCATGCCCCTTCACCGTGGCCGGGACGCTCGCGTAGTACTTCAGCGAGTCCAGATCCGCGTCGGTGACGGAGCGGAGGATCGCCACCGCGTTCGGGCCCTGGACGGCGATCAGTGCGACGCTCTCGGAGCGGTTGTCGACCACGGCGTCGAACCCGGCGACCCGCTCGGCCAGCGCCTCGGCGACGACGTCCGCGTTGCCCGCGTTCGCCACCACCAGGAACTTCTCGTCGGCGAGCCGGTAGACGACCAGGTCGTCGAGCACGCCGCCGTCGGCGTCGCAGATCATCGTGTAGCGGGCGCGGCCCGGCTTGACCCCGGACAGGTTGCCCACCAGCGCGTAGTCCAGCGTCGCCGCGGCCTGCGGGCCGGTGACCTCGATCTCCGCCATGTGCGAGAGGTCGAACAGCCCGGCCGCGGTGCGCACGGCTTTATGCTCGGCCAGTTCGCTGCTGTACCGGACCGGCATCGACCAGCCCGCGAAATCGGTGAACAGCGCACCGAGTCCTTTGTGGACTTCGTGCAGGGAGGTTTCCTTCGACACGGGTTCAGCCTTCGTAAGCGTTGAGGGGCGGGCAGGAGCAGACGAGGTTGCGGTCGCCGTGGGCACCGTCGATCCGGCGCACCGGCGGCCAGTACTTCGTCTTGCGCGAAACCCCGGCGGGGAACACGGCGAGCTCGCGGTCGTACGGTTTGTCCCACTCGCCGACCAGCGCGCCGGCGGTGTGCGGGGCGTTGCGCAGCGGACTGTTCTCCGCGGTCCAGCGGCCCTGCGCCACGCCATCGATCTCCTCGCGGATGGCGATCATCGCGTCGCAGAACCGGTCGATCTCGGTGAGGTCCTCGCTCTCGGTCGGCTCGACCATGAGCGTGCCTGCCACCGGGAACGACATCGTCGGCGCGTGGAAACCGTAGTCGATCAGGCGCTTCGCGACGTCGTCGACGGTGACGCCGGTTTCCTTCGTGATACCGCGAAGATCGAGGATGCACTCGTGGGCGACGAGGCCGTCCTGCCCGGTGTAGAGAACCGGGTAGTGCGGGCCGAGCCGCGAGGCGACGTAGTTCGCGGCGAGCACCGCGACCTCGGTGGCCGCGGTGAGGCCGGGCGCGCCCATCATCCGGACGTAGGCCCACGAGATCGGCAGGATCGAGGCCGAGCCGTAGGGCGCGGCGCTGATCGGGCCGACGCCGGTGTCCGGCCCCGCGACGTCCAGCAGCGGGTGGTTGGGCAGGTACGGCGCGAGGTGCGCGCGCACCGCGACCGGGCCGACGCCGGGGCCACCGCCGCCGTGCGGGATGCAGAACGTCTTGTGCAGGTTCAGATGCGAGACGTCGCCGCCGAACTCGCCCGGCTTGGCCAGCCCCAGCAGAGCGTTGAGGTTCGCACCGTCCACATAGACCTGTCCGCCGCCGTCGTGCACGATCTTGGCGAGCCGCTCGATGCCGTGCTCGTAGACCCCATGCGTGGACGGGTAGGTGACCATGATCGCGGCCAGCGTGTCCTTGTGCGCGTCCACTTTGGACTGGAGGTCGTCGAGGTCGACGTTGCCCTCGGCGGTGCACTTGACCACGACCACGCGCATCCCGGCGAGCACCGCCGAGGCGGCGTTGGTGCCGTGCGCGGACGACGGGATCAGGCACACGTCGCGGGCGTCGTCGCCGTTGGCGCGGTGGTAGGCGCGGATGGCCAGTAGCCCGGCGAGTTCGCCCTGGCTGCCCGCGTTCGGCTGGAGCGACACCTTGTCGTAGCCGGTGACCTCGGCCAGCCAGCCCGACAGCTGCTCGACGAGCACGTGGTAGCCCTCGGCGTCGCCGGCGGGCGCGAACGGGTGGATACCCGCGAACTCGCGCCAGCTGATCGGCTCCATCTCGGTGGTGGCGTTGAGCTTCATGGTGCACGAGCCAAGCGGGATCATGCCGCGGTCGAGCGCGTAGTCCTGATCGGACAGACGACGCAGGTACCGCAGCATCGCCGTCTCGGACCGGTGCGAGCCGAAGACCTCGTGGCTCAGGTAGCCGCTCTCGCGGGCAAGCCCGTTCGGCAGCGCCTTCTTGCTCTCCTCCGGCGCGGCTTCGACGCCGAACGCACGCAGCACCTTCGCGAGGACGTCCGGGCGGGTGACCTCGTCGCAGGCGACGCGGACGTGGTCGGCGTCGACGTGGCCGAGGTTGATGCCGCTTTCCCTCGCCGCGGCGTGGATTTCGGCCGCCTTGCCGGGCACGCGCGCGACGACGGTGTCGAAGAAGCCCTCGTGCACGACCTCGACGCCGCCCTGCCGCAACGCCTCGGCGAACCCGGCGGCCAGGCCGTGCACCCGGGCGGCGATGCGCTGCAGGCCGTCCGGACCGTGGTAGACCGCGTACATCGCGGCGAGCACGGCGGGCAGCACCTGCGCGGTACAGATGTTGGACGTCGCCTTCTCGCGGCGGATGTGCTGCTCGCGGGTCTGCAACGCGAGGCGGTACGCCGGATTGCCGTCCGTGTCGACGGAGACCCCGACGAGACGGCCGGGCAGCGAACGCTCCAGTCCACTTCGGACGGACATGTACCCGGCGTGCGGGCCGCCGTAGCCGAGCGGGACACCGAAGCGCTGCGTCGAGCCGGCCGCGACGTCGGCGCCGAACTCACCCGGCGAGGTGATGAGGGTCAGGGCCAGCAGGTCGGCGGCGACGGTGAACAGCGCGCCCGCGGCCTTCGCCGAACCGGAGATCGCGTGGTAGAAGCCGGGACCGCGCAGCACTCCGGA
The DNA here is from genome assembly GCF_042739735.1 of Amycolatopsis sp. NPDC059027. Lineage (NCBI taxonomy): Bacteria > Bacillati > Actinomycetota > Actinomycetes > Pseudonocardiales > Pseudonocardiaceae > Amycolatopsis > Amycolatopsis sp. NPDC059027. The sequence goes on from NZ_JBHYIK010000039.1 coordinate 12,119, forward strand.
CGCGCCGGGATACTGGACGACGACGCCGAAGAACTCCTCGGGCAGCCCGGTCAGCAGGTCGCGGACCTGGACCTCGATGCCCAGCGCCTCGGCGCGGGTGCGGACCACGGCGATGGTCTGCGGCAGGCATTCGGCGTCGAGGACGACGACGTTCGACTTGGACTTCGAGGCGCGCCGCATGAGCGTGACCGCCTCGGCGACGGCGGTGGCCTCGTCGAGCAGGGAGGCGTTCGCGGTGGCCAGGCCGGTGAGGTCGGCGACCATGGTCTGGAAGTTGAGCAGGGCTTCGAGACGGCCCTGCGAGATCTCCGGCTGGTAGGGCGTGTACGCGGTGTACCAGGCCGGGTTCTCCAGCACGTTGCGGCGGATCACCGGCGGGGTCACGGTGTCGTGGTAGCCGAGGCCGATCATCTGCGTCATCGGACGGTTACGCGCGGCGAGCGCGCGCAGTTCGGCGGTGGCGTCCTCTTCGGACGCGGCGGCGGGGAGATCGAGGCCGTGAGCACTGCGGATGGCGGACGGGACCGCGGCGGCGACGAGCGCGTCGAGGCTGCCGTAACCGCATTCGGCCAGCATCTTGGCCTGTTCGGCCACCGATGGGCCGATATGCCGGGTGTCGAACGGTGTCGATGTGATGGGGAGCTCCTCGGGCCGGGCACTGGGTAGACCGGTGCGCTGGAACTCCCCCTCTGTCATGGCACCTGAGAGTTTCACCGTGCGTTCCTGATCGAACACAGCACGGCTTTCACCTTGGGTGAGGCGTGGGTACGCCTGCTTTCCAGAGTGGCCTCGCACGAAGCGGTAGTGGATACCTGAGAGATTCCGGGGAGTTTGCTCCTTCGGTGCCCCACCACGTTCGTGAGGACTCTCCCGCTCCGGCTCGACGGCCCGATCTGTAGTTGTCGCGCATACCGTACCCGGCGGCTTCACCCCCCGTCCACTTCTCCCCGCCCACACCACACCGGCGATCTCACGTGATTGAACGGCGACCTCACGTGACTGAACGGAGATCTCGCGTGTTTGGCCGGGGTCCCCGTCCGATCACGCGAGATCTCCGTCTGATCACGCCAGGTCGCTGTCGGATCACGCGAGATTGCCGTTACAGCGGGGTGACGTAGGCGCCGGAGATGCCGCCGTCCACGAGGAACTGGGAGGCGGTGATGAAGCTGGCGTCGTCGCTGGCGAGGAAGGCGACGGCGGCGGCGATCTCCTCCGGCTCGGCGAACCGGCCGACCGGGACGTGCACGAGGCGCCGCGCGGCCCGTTCGGGGTCCTTCGCGAACAGCTCCTTGAGCAGCGGGGTGTTCACCGGCCCGGGGCACAGCGCGTTGACCCGGATGTTCTCGCGGGCGAACTGGACGCCCAGTTCGCGGCTCATCGCGAGCACGCCGCCCTTGGACGCGGTGTAGGAGATCTGCGAGGTCGCCGCGCCCAGCACCGCCACGAACGACGCCGTGTTGATGATCGAGCCCTTCCCCTGCCGCTGCATATGCGGCAGGACGGCCTTGCAGCACAGGTACACCGAGGTCAGGTTGACCTGCTGGACCTTCTGCCACGCGTCGATGCCGGTGGTGAGGATCGAGTCGTCGTCCGGCGGCGAGATCCCGGCGTTGTTGAACGCGACGTCGACCGAGCCGAACTGGTCCACTGTGGACTGGAACAGGGCCTCGACCTGCTCGGCGTCGGTGACGTCGGTCTGCACGAACACGCCGCCGACCTCGTCCGCCGCGGCCTTGCCCGGCTCCGGCGCGACGTCGGCGATGACGATCTTCGCGCCTTCGCTCGCCAGGCGCCGCGCGGACGCCAGACCGATCCCGCTGGCCCCGCCGGTGATCACCGCGACGCGGCCCTCGAAACGCTGCACCATCCCTATTCCTCCGTGCTCAGAAAGACGTTCTTGGTCTCGGTGAACGCCGTCGCGGCGTCCGGCCCGAGCTCACGGCCGAGACCGGACTGCTTGAACCCGCCGAACGGGGTCCAGTACCGCACCGACGAATGCGAGTTGACCGAGAGGTTCCCCGACTCGACGCCGCGGGAGACCCGGAACGCGCGGCCGACGTCGCGGGTCCAGATCGACCCGGACAGTCCGTACTCGGTGTAGTTGGCCATGTCGACCGCGTCGGCCTCCTCTGCGAACGGGACGACGGCGACGACCGGGCCGAAGATCTCGTCCGTGGCCAGGGGGTCTTGGAGATTCGGCGGGGTGACGACGGTCGGCGCGAACCAGAACCCCGGCCCGTCCGGCGCGCTCCCCCGGAAGGCCACCGGCGTCCCGGCACCGACGTAGGACGCCACCTTCGCGTGATGCGCGGCCGAGATGAGCGGTCCCATCTCGGTCTTCTCCGACCCCGGATCGCCGACGACCACGCCACGCACGGCGGGTTCGAGCAGCTCCATGAACCGGTCGTACACGCTCGCCTGCACGAGGATCAGCGAACGCGCGCAGCAGTCCTGACCCGCGTTGTCGAAGACCCCGTACGGCGCCGTCGCGGCAGCTTTTTCGACGTCGGCGTCGGCGAAGACGATGTTCGCGTTCTTCCCGCCCAGCTCCAGCGTCACGCGCTTCACCCTCGCCGCGCAGCCCGCCATGATCCGCTTGCCGACCTCGGTCGACCCGGTGAAGACGACCTTGCGTACTGCCGGATGCTCGACGAACCGTTGTCCCACAACGGATCCCTTGCCCGGCAGCACCTGGAAGACGTCCTCGGGGATACCCGCCTCGCGCGCCAGTTCGGCGAGCCGGATCGCGGTCAACGGCGTCAGCTCGGCGGGCTTGAGGACCACGGTGTTCCCGGCCGCGAGGGCGGGCGCGAAACCCCAGCCCGCGATCGGCATCGGGAAGTTCCACGGCACGATGACGCCGACGACGCCGAGCGGCTCGTGGAACGTGACGTTCACCCCGCCTGGCACCGGGATCTGCTGGCCGATCAGGCGTTCCGGCGCGGCGGCGTAGTAGTTCAGGACGTCACGGACGTTGCCTGCCTCCCAGCGCGCGTTGCCGATCGTGTGCCCGGAGTTCGTGACCTCCAACCGCGCGAGGTTCTCGATGTCGTTCTCGACGGCGTCGGCGAAACGACGCAGGATCCGGGCACGGTCGCCCGGAGCGACGTCACGCCAGGCGGGGAACGCGGCCTGCGCGCGGGCGATCGCCGCGTCGGTCTCCTCGGCGCTGGTCAGCGCGACCGACCGCACCACCTCTTCGGTGGCGGGGTTGATGACATCGAACGTCATTCGTTCTCCTTACCGGCGGCCGCCACGAGGGCCGCGAAGAGCCGAAGGTCGTCGGTGTCCTGTTCGGGATGCCATTGCACCCCGAGGACGAAGTTCCCGCCGGGCAGCTCGGCGGCCTCGACGGTGCCGTCGGCGGCCCAGCCGACCGGGACCAGCCCGTCGCCGAGCCGGTCGATGGCCTGGTGGTGGTAGCACATCGCCTTGGTTTCCGCGCCGAGGATCTCCGCCGCGCGGGACCCCTCGGCCAAGGTGATCGTGCTGGTCCCGAACGTGGCGGGCGCGGGCTGGTGCTCGCGGCTCCCGGTCGCCTCCGGCATGTCCTGGGTCAGCGTGCCGCCGAGCGCGACGCTGATCACCTGGAGGCCGCGGCAGACGCCGAGCACCGGAACCCCGGCCTCGATCGCCGCGCCGAGCAGGCCGAACTCGAAGGCGTCGCGATCGGGCCTGGTGTAGGTCTTCTCGTGCGGCTCCTGGCCGTACCGCGCCGGATCGACGTCGGCGCCGCCGACAAGCACGATCCCGTCCACAGTGGACACCAGCCGATCGTAGGCGTCGGTCACCGGTGGCAGGAGCACGGGAATCCCGCCCGCAGCGGCCACGCAGTCGACGTAGACCCGGTGCAGGAGCGCGGCTTCGGTGTCCCAGACGCCGAATTTCGCGGGCTCGATGTAGGTCGTCAGGCCGATGACCGGCTTCCGCCGACGTACTTCCTCCCGCGGAGGCGGCGAAGAATCAGAGGCGCTCGAAACCACGAATGCGCTCCCAATCGGTGACGGCCTTCTCGAAGGCCTCGCGTTCGATCTTCGCCGCGTTGAGGTAGTGCCGGTGGACGTCGTCACCGAACGCCCGCTCGGCGAGTTCGCTCGCCGCGAACTCGCCGATGGCCTCGCCGATCGTGGCGGGCACCCTCGGCAGCACGGAGGAATCGTAGGCGTTGCCGGTGAACTCCTCCTCCAGCGGCAACTCGTTCTCGATGCCGTGCAGCCCGGCGGCGATGAGCGCGGCGACGGCGAGGTACGGGTTGACGTCGCCGCCGGGCACGCGGTTCTCCACCCGCAGCGAATCACCGTGGCCGACCACACGCAGCGCGCACGTGCGGTTGTCCGTGCCCCAGGCGATACCGGTCGGCGCGAAGCTGCCGCGCACGAACCGCTTGTAGGAGTTGACGTTCGGCGCGAAGAAGTAGGTCAGCTCGCGTAGCCCGGCGAGCTGACCGGCGAGGAAGTGCTCCATCAGCTGGGAAAACCCGCCCGGCCGGTCACCGGCGAGCACCGTGCCGCCTTCGGCCGAGCGCAGGCTGACGTGGATATGGCAGGAGTTGCCCTCGCGCTCGTCGTACTTCGCCATGAAGGTGAGGCTCTTGCCCTCCTGCGCGGCGATCTCCTTGGCCCCGGTCTTGTAGATGCTGTGGTTGTCGCAGGTGGTCAGCGCGTCGGCGTAGCGGAAGGCGATCTCCTGCTGGCCGGGGTTGCACTCCCCCTTGGCCGACTCGACGTACATGCCGGCGCCGCCCATCTCGCGGCGGATGCGGCGCAGCAGCGGCTCGATCCGCGCGGTGCCGAGCATCGAGTAGTCCACATTGTACTGATTGGCGGGCTTCAGCCCCTGGTAGCGCTTGTCCCACGCGGCTTCGTAACTGTCGTCGAAGACGATGAACTCCAGCTCGGTGCCGACGTACGCGGCGAGCCCGCGCTCGGCGAGCCGGTCGAGCTGGGCACGCAGGATCTGCCGCGGCGACACCGTGACCGGCCCGCCCTGCACCCGTTCCACGTCGGCGAGCACCAGCGCCGTGCCCGGCTGCCAGGGGATCAGCCGCAGCGTGTCGAAGTCGGGCCGCAGCACGAAGTCGCCGTAGCCGGTGTCCCACGACGAGATGTCGTAGCCGTCGACGGTGTTCATCTCGACGTCGACGGCTAGGAGGTAGTTGCACGCTTCGGTGGCATGCGGCACCACCTCTTCGAGGAAGTACTCCGCGGCGCAGCGCTTGCCCTGCAACCGGCCCTGCATGTCGGTCATCGCGACGAGCACCGTGTCGATCGTCCCGTCGGCGACCAGCGTGCGCAGCTGATCGAGGGTGAGCATGCCTTGTCTCCGCGCCATCGGCCACCCCAAAGGTTTGAATCGAATCCTTTGCGGGTTCTTCCTACCGGGTGGCCGCGCACGGGTCAACCGGAACAAAGGTATGAATCTGAACCTTTGAATCCTGCCACGGCAACCCTCGGACATACCGGCCGGAATGTCCGTGATGTCCGGCTGAGAAGAGTCTGTGAATCCCGCCCGCGTGGGACCATTTGGGGAGCGTCGCACGTTGTACGGGGCAGGAGAGGTGAGATCGATGACCACAGCATTCACGCAGAGCTCGGTGAACCCGCAGCAGGCACGTCCGCAGCTGCCCACGATGCCCACCGGCTGGCCGATCGGTTCCTACGAGTCGTACGAGCAGGCCCAGCGGGCGGTCGACCACCTCGCGGGCACCGACTTCCCGGTGACCGACGTGACCATCGTCGGCGTCGAACCGGTGCTCGTCGAGCGCATCGCGGGCCGGATGAACTGGCGCAGGCTGCTCGGCAACGCGGCGATGTCCGGCGCGCTGTTCGGCCTGTTCCTCGGCCTGGTGCTGAGCATGCTGAACCCCGGCGCCGGGCTCATCCCGATCGGGATCGGCCTCGTCGCCGGTATCGGGTTCAACCTGCTGTTCGGCGCGCTGGGCTACGCGGCCAGCCCGAACAAGCGGGGGTTCGTCTCGCAGAGCCAGCTGGTCGCGCGCCGGTACGACGTGCTGAGCCAGCCGCGCAACGCCGAGAAGGGCCGCGAGCTGCTCGCCGACCTCGCCGCACGTAGCGCCTTCGGCCACTGACGCGCCCGCCGGATCACCGTGCTGGGGAGCGGCCCCGACCGCCGCTCCCCAGCACGTCCGCTACCGGGTCGGCGGAGCGGAGCTGGACGGCGGTGTCGCCGGCGCCGAGGAGGACGGAGCCGCCGGGGCGCTGGAGGTCGGCGCGCCCGGGCTCGGGCTCGGCGTCGTGCCCTTCGGGATCGCGGCGCTGAACGGGATGTCGGTCCGTTCCCGGCAGACACCGCGGTAGCCGTTGTAGCCGTTGACGCGCCCTCGGTTGTCGGTGACGCCCTGGTCGAGCCACGGCCGCGGGAACTTGTTGTCCGCGCCGACCCGCATCTTGCTGCCTGTCCCCGGTTCGCAGGCGAAACGGCTCATCGTGAGCGGCCGTCCCTCCTCGTCGTAGAGGTAGACCTCGGTCAGCGGCTTGCCCTGCGCGTCGAACGCGTAGACGTTGTCGACCGACTCGTTGCCGTACTGCAACTGCTTGCTGCCGTACGAGTCGCTCGTGGTGGTCGTGGGATACGAACTCGGGCTCGAGCCCCATGAGGTCCGACCGGCGACCAGATCGACCGCGGCACCGAACCCGCCGAGCATGCCCCCGACGACGAACGCCGAGATCGGCACGGCCACCCACAGCAGCCGCCGGTCCTTGCCCAGCTTCGCACCCGCCCAGATCGCCGCGATCGCGGCGGCCAGCAGGAACGGCAGCAGCAGCGCCGCGTACCGGTGCCGCAGCATGAGCAACAACCCGAAGCCGACCAGCACGGCCGCGCACACCAGCCACCACGCCGGGCGCAGCGAACGCAGATAGCCCAGCACCTTTCCGCGGTCCCGATTGTCCTCAGTGGACACGAGCCGCTCCTTGGCCCAGACGACCTCCGGGAGCGCCAGCACGGCGGCGAGACCACGCTTGAGCAGGAAATACACGCTCAGCACGAAAACCGGCGCCAGGAAGGCCAGGCCGAGCAGCGCGTCCGGATCGACCCGCACCGCGGCGGCGAACGCGAACATCGCGAGCCCAGCCGCGCAGAACACCAAGCCCCACAAGGCGAAGCGCGGCCCGAACAGGCTCGGCGCCTTCGCTCCCGGCGTCGGCAGCACGGTCGTCGCCGCTTCGGACGGCGGTGGATACCCGCCCGCCGACCGCAGCTCCGCCGCGTAGCTCTCCGGCGTGCCGAGCCGTTCGATCAGCGCCTCGACCTTGGCGTCGGCGCCCAGCTCGGCCTCCATCTCGGCGAGATGCGGCCGGACGTCCTCCAGGATTTCCTCGATCTCACCGGCGGGCAGGTCAGCGAGCGCCGTCCGGACCCTCGCCAAATACACCCGCACGGCGGTCGGCCGCTCACTCATGCTGCCTCTCCCTGTCCCAGCAAAATGTCCATTGTGGACGCGAACCCCTGCCATACCTTCATGGACTCGGCGAGCCGGGTCCGTCCCGGTTCGTTCAGGCTGTAGTACTTGCGGTGCGGCCCTTCCTCGCTCGGAACCACGTACGACGTCAGCAGCCCCGCCTTGTACAAGCGGCGCAGCGTGCCGTACACCGACGCGTCCCCCACGTCCTCCAGGCCGGCGATTCTGAGTCTTCGCAGGACGTCGTAGCCGTATCCGTCGTCCTCGCGCAGCACCGCGAGCACGGCGAGATCGAGCACGCCCTTGAGTAGCTGACTGATCTCCACCCGATCCCTCCAGTCTTACGCGTCAGAAGGTACCACGCATTGCGCAGTAGTGTGCACAGCAGTGCGCCGATCGGCACGAGAACGTATCTCTCAGACCGGAAGGCCCAGGTCAGCACAGGTCTTGCGGCGGATCTGCTCGACGACCCCGGAGTGTCGCCAAGCATGCGTCACCTGGACGAGCCAGGCGGCCTCGGCGGCGACATCGGCCTCCGGCGACTGCCTTGCGGGGGTGTCCTCGGTTTGGTAGCGCCGATCCGCCTCGTTCGCGAGCAGCGCGGCGGCAAGCGCGGCCGCCTCGACCGTGGCGGCGATCAACCGTTCTGGCAAGCCCTCGCGACGTGCCCGCGCTTCGGCCAGCGCCGGGATCCCCGGGTCGAAGTACGGCCGCAGCGCGAGGTGTCCGTCCCGGATTTCGATGACTCGCCGGTACAACGCGAACTCGACACCACCGGGCAGGCCACGTCCGGAATCGAGGGCGATCCCCGGAGCGGCGTCGCGCAGCGCGGCCCACAACGGTTCGATGCGGCGATAAGCGTGATACGCGCGAAGCCAGCGAAGCGGCGCGCTCAGCGATGGCCCCCAGACGCTGAGCGTCGCGCCGGCGACCGCGAAGCCGACACAGCCCGCGGCGAGGATCGCCGAGTAGACGTCCTCGCTGGCGTTCACCTTTCCGGTGGCGATCAGCCTGCCGATGTCGTCGATGCCCCAGAACGTCCACGCCAGCGCGGACACCGCGCCGCCGACGATGAGCCACAGCCCGGTCCGCAGCGGCCCCGGCTCGGCGAGACGCGCGAAGCGGCCGAACACGACGATGAACGTCGAGAGGCTGACGACGCCGTAGACGATGAAGAGCATCAGGTACGCGACGAGATACCAGAGCCTGCCGGGACCCGCGACGGTGTCCTCACCCGCCCGATGCGTCCGCGCGAGGAAGAACAACACCACTTCCCCGGCGATCACGACGCAGGTGAGCAGCACGTGCCAGCCAGGCCTGGCGTGCACGCCCAGCCGCATCGAGCGGGCGAACGCCACCGCGAAGGCCATCGCGCCGATCTTGAACAGGTCCGAGGCGAGATTCACCAGGCTGGCGAACGGCTCCCGCCCCGCCACCACCGACTCCATCGCGGGCGTGAGCACGAGGATTCCCGCCGCGATGCAGATCCCGAAGCCGGACAGGCACCACATCCGCCGCGCGGGCTGGGTACGCCGTGCTTCGACGAGCTTGAAGCTGAAACCGGCGAAGCCGAGCACGCAGCAGTAGTAGGCCAGTGTTTCGATCACGAGGACCCGCGACGGGGCTTGCTCCCGAACAGGGTGTCCAGGCGGGCCATCCCACCGGCGAGGTCGCTGTCGCGTTCGTCGGACCTCGCCGGTGCGGGGGCACTTTCGCCGCGGGCCACCCGGTGCGCGATGAGCGAGGCCAGCAGTTCGGCCTCCTGCTCCTCGACGGCGGTGTACGTGGTCCTGCCGAGGACACGGCGGACGAGTTCCGGTGACAGGTTCGGCATGAGCGCCCGGCTGGCGGCGGCGTCGATCGCCGCGCCGGCGGCGCCACCACCGGGCGCGGTGGAACCGACGTGCCCGCACAGCAGATGCCCGACCTCGTGCAGCAGGATGTGCCGCCGGTGCAGGGCGGTCGTGTTGGTCGGATAGAGGATGTAGTCGGCACGCTCGGTGCTCATCAGCAGACCGCATGGCCCGCCGGACGGCGCGTTCACCGGCATCAGCTCGATCGGGCGCCCGCGCCGGGCCGCGATCGCGGCCACGAACCGTTCGGCGTCGAACGGTTCGGGCAGGGTCAGCGTGCCGGCCAGCCTGCGGCACCGCCGCCAGAGCTGCTTGCGCTGCCGGTCCCGCACGGCTCAGGCCTCCTTGTGCTGGCCGCCGCGGCCGGCCTCCCTGCGGGCGATCGCGTCGATCATGTCGCTGATCGTGTCCAGCCCGTCGGCCGAGAGGGTCACCGCGCGCAGCGCGACGTCGCGGACGCCGGCGTCGCGCAGCGCACCCAGCAGGGCCAGCTCCTCGGCGATCTTGGTGCTCTGCTCGTCGTCGAAGAAGTATGCCGGAGGAACACCGAAGAACTGCGCGAGCGCTTCGAGATGCCGTTTGGTCGGGTTGTCGCGGCGGCCGGTGCGCAGCTGCCAGAGGTAGGTGGTGGAGAAGCTCTCCCCCGTCGCCTCGCGGCAGGCCTTGGCGACCTCCTCGTGGCTGTAGGACTCACGATCCGGCCTGCGCACGACGTCGAACAGTTTGTCGATCTTGTCGGCGAGCGTCGACTTGCCGGGTTCGGTGGCCACCATCACTCCCTCAACGGCGCTGTAGTGCGCGTTTTCATCCTAGTTGATGAAGACGCTGGTCGCATCAACGCGAGTTACCACGCGGCCGCGGCTGGCATCGCGGGCAGGAGAACGACGACCGGTTCATGAACGGCTCGCGGCGGATCGCCGTGCCGCATCGGCCACACGGCAGGCCTTCCTGTCCGTAGGCGTCCAGCGACCGGTCGAAGTAGCCGGACTGGCCGTTCACGTTGACGTACAAGGCATCGAAGGACGTCCCGCCCGCGCCGAGCGCCTCGGCCATGACGTCCGAAGCCGCCGTCAGCAGCGCCCTGGTCCGGGCCGCGGTGAGCTTGTCCGTCGGCCGCGCCCAGTGCAGTTTCGAACGCCAGAGCGCCTCGTCGGCGTAGATGTTGCCGACGCCGGACACCAGCGTCTGATCCAGCAGCGCGCGTTTGACCTCGGTGCGGCGCGAACGCAGCGCCTTCACCGCGACGTCGAGATCGAACGCCGGATCCATCGGATCCCGCGCGATGTGCGCGATCGCCGAGGGCAGCCGCGTCCCGTCGACCTCGACCAGATCGTCCAGCGCGAGACCGCCGAAGGTGCGTTGATCGACGAACCGCAGCTCCGGGCCGTCGTCGGCGAAACGGATCCGGACCCGCAGATGCTTTTCGTCCGGCGCGCCCTCGGGCTGGACGAGCATCTGCCCGCTCATCCCGAGGTGCGCGAGGACGGCTTCTTCCAAGCCCGAGGTACTTTTTCCCGCCGAGGGCGCATCAGCAGAGCCGAGCTCCAGCCACAGGTACTTGCCGCGGCGGCGCACCGCGTCGATCCGGACGCCCGCGAGACGGCCGGTGAAATCCTCCGCGCCGAGCGCGTGACGACGGATCGCCCGCTCGTGGAGTACCTCGACCTTGCTGATCGTGCGACGCTCGACATGCGCCTCGAGGCCGGCGCGAACCACCTCGACCTCGGGAAGTTCAGGCATACGCCCATTCTGGCGCAAGGCTCAGGACGAGGAGCCTTCGCCGTCGCTCTCTTCGGCCTGCTTCGCGGCCGCGATCTCGTCCGTGAGCGCCCGCCACGCCATCTCGGCGGCCTTCTGCTCGGCTTCCTTCTTGGTGGAACCCGTGCCACGCCCGTAGTCCCGGCCGCCGACGAGCACCGTGGCGGTGAACTCCTTGCGGTGGTCCGGACCGGTGTCCTCGACCCGGTACTCGGGCACGCCGAAACCGGCCGACGCGGTCAGCTCCTGCAGGCTGGTCTTCCAGTCCAGCCCGGCGCCCCGCCTCGGCGCCTCGGCGAGCAGGCCGTCGAAGAGGTGGTGCACCAGCTTCCGGGCGACCTCGATGCCGTGCTGCAGGTAGACAGCACCGATGACGGCCTCGAGACCGTCGGCGAGGATGCTCGCCTTGTCCCTGCCACCGGTGAGCTCCTCGCCCTTGCCCAGCAGCAGGTGTGCCCCGAGGCCACCCTCGCCGAGCCCGCGCGCCACTCCCGCCAGTGCGTGCATGTTGACCACACTGGCGCGCAGCTTCGCGAGCTGACCCTCGGGCAGCTCGGGGTGAGTGGTGTAGAGGTGGTCGGTGACCACGAGGCCGAGCACCGCGTCGCCGAGGAACTCCAGCCGCTCGTTGGGCGGGAGGCCGCCGTTCTCGTAAGCGTAGGAACGGTGGGTCAGCGACAGCCTCAGCAGCTCGGGGTCGAGAGTGACCCCGAGCGCCTCGAGCAGTGAGGTGGGATCGACCGCGGGTCCGTTGGGTGTCTTACCCCCCATGACCGGCTACCCGGATCAGGCGGGCTCGACGACCTGGCGGCCGTTGTGCTGGCCGCACGACGGGCACGCGACGTGCTGGAGCTTCGGCTGCTTGCAGGCGCGGTTGGAGCAGGGCACCAGCTGAACCGGAGCCGCCTTCCACTGGCTGCGGCGCGCGCGCGTGTTGGATCGCGACATCTTCCGCTTCGGGACGGCCACGAGTAGATCTCCTTAAGACGGTCTGCCCGCGGTCAGGCGAGCGAAACTAGGCTTGCTGTCCGGGGCCGTCCACGGGCTTTTCACCCGCGTTCTCGTCGAAACGCTCGACCAGTGCGGCCCACCGAGGGTCTATCTTCTCATGCCCGTGTCCGGGCTCGAGATCGGCCCACTTGACGCCGCATTCGGTGCAGAGTCCGGCGCAGTCCTCGGTGCACAGCGGGGCCAGCGGCAGGGCCAGCACGATCGCGTCGCGGACGATCGGCTCCAGGTCGATCCGGTCGTCGACCAGGCGGGGAATCTCTTCCTCCTCCGTGGTCTCCTCGGTCGACGAGCCGGGGTAGGCGAAGAGCTCGGTGAGCTCGACCTCGACGTCCTCGGTGATCGGGTCGAGGCAGCGCGAGCAGGCGCCGCTCGCCGTCGCCGTGGCGGTGCCGGTGACCAGCACGCCCTCGACGACCGACTCGAGCAGCAGATCCAGCTCCAGCTCGGCCCCGGCCGCGATGGTGATCACCTCGGGCACGCCGAGCTCGGTGTCCAGCGGCACGGTGCGCCGGACGGCGCGGCTGAGACCGGCGTGCCGGCCCAGCTCACGGGTGTCGAGCACCCACGGGCTGCGGTCGTCGAGCGACGCGGGCCGGGAGTGCGAAGTCTTGTTCTCGGACATCCTCACCAGGGTACGCAGCGCCCGCCACCCCTTTCGAGCTGGGCGGGCCTGGTCTGAAGGGCGCCTTCGGTGCGCTGGGCGCGCTGAAGGGCGCTTTCAGTGCGCTGGTTGCACTGAAAGCGCCCTTCAGCACATCGTGACCCCGGGGGAATCAGACCTGGTAGTCGTACAGGGTCGGGCGGCCACCGCCGGAGACGTTGGACGGCGTGCGCAGGTGGTTGCGGCCGGAGTCGACCGTCCGCAGCGTCGTGGCCAGCAGCTCGGAGAACTCGGCGAGCTTGCCGTCGACGTAGGCGTCGCATTCGCCGCGCTGCCGGTCGGCCTCGGCGTGGGCCTCGTCCACGATCCGCGCCGACTCCGCGTGCGCGGCCTGCACGACCTCGGTCTGCGCGACGAGCCGGGCCTGTTCGGCGCGGCCGTCCTCGATCGCGCGGTCGTAGGCGTCGCGGCCGGCCTGGATCATCCGCTCGGACTCGGCACGGGACCGCTCGGTCAGGTTCTGGAACTCCGCCTGCCCCGCCGCGACCATCCGCTCGGACTCGGCGTGCGCGTCGGCCATCATCTGCTCGGCGCGGGCGCGGGCGTCGGCAAGGATGCGCTCGGCCTCGGCGGACGCGTCCGCCACGGTGCGTTCCGCCTCGCCGTTGGCACCGGCGACGGTGTCGGACGCCTCCTTGCGCGCGGCTAGGAGCAGGTCGTCACGCTTGTCCAGGACGTCCTGCGCGTCGTCGACCTCGGCAGGGAGCGCGTCCCGCACGTCGTCGAGCAGCTCGAGGACGTCGCCACGGGGCACGACACAACTGGAGGTCATCGGCACGCCGCGTGCCTCCTCGACGATCGTGACGAGCTCGTCGAGCGCCTCGAATACCCGGTACACGGCAACTCCCTCTGCAGAGCATCCCCGTTCGCTGACCTCAAGTCTGCCCGCTGGCTCGCCTGAACCGGTGAAAGCACGCGGTACCGGGCGTGTCCTGCGTCCGAGAACACACCCGGCACCCGCGGCTCAGACGTCGATGACCTGGAACGTCTTGTAGTGGTCGCCGGTGTAGAAGTACTCGTGCTTGCTGCCGGTCACGATGCGCCGGGTGCCGCGCGTCGGGGCGTCCGGGGTGATCACCGTGTACTCGTGGTAGTAGCTCGACGCGCAGGCCGGGAGGACCTTCTCCTTGTTGGTGAACACCGAACCGTCCTTGCCCGGGTACGGGAACGGGCCGTTGGACTGGATCAGCTTGTAGGTGTCGTCGGCCTCCTTGGGCAGCGAGGCCAGCTTGACGTGCTGGTAGCCATTGAGGTCACCGCACTTGTTCTGCAGGGCGCCGAACGAGGCGGGGGCCGAAGCCGCCTCCGCGGCGGTGACCCCGCCGAACAGCCCGAGCACCAGTGCGAACAGGACAGCGAAGATGCGCGATCGGTTGTTGGTCATTTTCGGACCGTAACCCGATCGTGTGACGTACAGAACATGTCAAGGTGAACTCTCGCGGATCGCCCCGAGATTCCCTACGAACGTCGTCCGCCGATCAGGGCCGATTCGCGAATTTCTCGGACAGCCGCTCGAAGACTATGGGCGGGACCAGCGCCTCGACGTCGCCGCCGAGCCCGGCCACTTCCTTGACCAGCGAACTGGACACGAAGCCGTACGCCGGGTTGTTCGCCATCAGCAACGTCTCGAGCCCGGTCAGCTCGCGGTTCATCTGCGCCATCTGCAGCTCGTAGTCGAAGTCGCTGACCGAGCGCAGCCCCTTGGCGACCGCGGCGATGTCGTTGTCGCGGCAGTAGTCCACCAGCAGCCCCTGCCACGAGTCGACCCGCACGTTCGGCAGCTTCGCGGTGATCTCGCGCAGGATGTCCATGCGCTCCTCGACGGAGAACAGACCCTTCTTGTTCTTGTTCACCCCCACCGCAACGACCACTTCGTCGAACAGCAGGGCAGCTCGCTCGATGATGTCGAGGTGCCCGTTGGTGGCCGGGTCGTAGGACCCGGGACAGACCGCACGCCGCATGCGCGGACGCTATCAAGCCGGACGGCGCCGCGCGCGTCTGTGACGACTGCGTCACACAGGACGGCACACAGGACGTCACACCGCGCCCTCACACCGCCGCGAACTCGGCCCAATACAAGGCGGTGTCGCCGTAGCGCTTCGTCCGCGTCGCGGTGTATCCCGGCGGCCAGGCGGGTTCGCCGTCCCGGGCTGCCCGCTCGATCACCACGAGCGCGCCGTCACCGACCCAGCCGCCATCGGCCAGGGAAGCCAGCACGGTGCCGAGCCCGGCGGCGTCGACCGCGTACGGCGGATCGGCCAGCACGACGTCGAACGCCGCGGGCGCCGGAGCGGACACGACCGTCTCGACCTGTCCCGCCCGGACAGTGCCACCGAGACCCAGCGCGGCGACGTTGCCGCGCAACACGTCCACCGCGCGACGGTCCGCCTCGACGAACAACGCGTCCGCCGCGCCGCGGGAAAGCGCTTCGAGCCCGAGCGCGCCCGAGCCCGCGTAGAGGTCGAGCACGCGAACGCCGTCGAGCTCGCCCGCCACCTCAAGCGCGTTGAACAGGGCTTCCCTGACTCGCTCCGACGTCGGCCGCGTCCCCTTCGGCGGCACCTTCAGCCGCCTGCCGCCCGCCTTCCCGGCCACGATCCTGGTCACCCTCCCATTGTCGCCCGGACACCGAATGTGGCGTTGGGCAGGACTTGCTGACCCTCCGGAGGTCAACGCGTAGAGTCGTCCTTCGCCCTCGTGAGGCGATCGAGTTGTCAAGGAGCATGCGTGTCCGAACCCCGGATCAGACGGGCAGAGATCGCCAGCGAGCAGGCCCACGTCGACAGGGTGTACACCCGCCTCGCGGAATTGCGGTCCCAGGCCGAGGCGATGCGCTCAAAGGGCTACGAGATCGGACAGGGCGCGCAGCGCGAGGCGATCTTCGAGCAGGCGTCGATGCTGTTCGAGCGCGACATGATGGTCTACCACGCCAACCAGACCCTGCAGACGCTCGACGCCGAGTACGAGGGCCTGGTGTTCGGGCGGCTCGACCACCTCGACCGCGAGCACATCTACGTCGGCCGCCTCGGCATCCGCGACGCCGAGTTCGACAACCTTGTCACCGACTGGCGCGCCCCGGCCGCCGCGGCGTTCTACCAGGCCACCGCCGAGGAACCGATGGACGTCGTGCGGCGGCGCGTGATCCGCTGCTCCGGCCAGAACGTGCTCGACGTCGACGACGACGTCCTCATCGCCGACGCCGTCCCCGAAGACATGCCGATCGTCGGCGAAGGCGCGCTCATGGCCGCGCTGGGCCGTTCGCGTGGCGAGAAGATGCGCGACATCGTCGCGACCATCCAGAAGGAACAGGACGAGGTCATCCGCGCGCCGTGGCGCGGCGTCACCGAGATCACCGGCGGCCCCGGCACCGGCAAGACCGCGGTCGCGCTGCACCGCGCGGCGTACCTGCTCTACCGCCACCGCCGCCAGCTCGGCGGCGCCGGCGTGCTGGTGATCGGCCCGTCCGGGGTGTTCACCAGCTACATCTCGCGGGTGCTGCCGTCGATGGGCGAGACGAACGTCGAACTGCGCGCACTCGGCGAAGTCCTCGACGGGCTCGAAGCGACGCGTCAGGACGCGGCCCCGCTCGCGGCGATCAAGGGGTCGCTGCGGATGCGGAAGGTGCTGCTGCGCGGGCTGCGCGACACCCCGCCGGACGCTCCCGGCGAGATGCGCATCGTCTACCGCGGCGAGGTGCTGAAGCTCACGCACCGCGAGCTGGAGAAGGTACGCCGCAAGGCACACACGCACGGCGCGCCGCCGAACCGGTCGCGGGTGCGCACCGCGGAGCTGCTGCTGGAAGCGCTTGCCACGAAGGCCGAGGAGCACGCGAAGACCGACGGGCGGCAGATCGACAGGGCGGAGCTGATCACCGACCTCGGCGAGCGCATCGAGTTCCACCGGTTCCTCGTGGAGTGGTGGCCGATCCTCTACCCCGCCCAGATCCTCAGGTGGCTCGGCGACGAGAAGCGCCTCGCGTCGGCGGCCAAGGGCATCTTGTCCCGTAACGACATCACGATGCTCGCCGCGGATTTCGCGGACCGCTCGCGGGGCTGGTCGGTGGCCGACATCGCACTGCTCGACGAGCTGCGTGTCCTCATCGGACAGCCGCCGAAACGACGTCGCAGGAACCAGCCGGTGGTCGAGGTCGAACCGCAGCGCGGCGGCGCGCCCCAGCGTCCCGAGCACTACGACGAGTACTCGCACGTGGTCGTCGACGAATCGCAGGACCTGTCCCCCATGCAGTGGCGGATGGTCGGGCGGCGCGGGAAGTACGCGAGCTGGACGGTCGTCGGCGACCCGGTGCAGAGCTCGTGGCCGGACCCGGCCGAAGCGGCGCAGGCGCGCGATCAGGCGTTCGGGCTCAAGACCACGCGGCGGCGGTTCACGCTGCGGACGAACTACCGGAACTCGGCGGAGATCTTCGAACTCGCGGCACGAGTCGTCGTGGGACACGCGGAGGCGGACGAACTGCCGATCGCCGTGCGGAAGACGGGGATCACCCCGGAGGTCCGCGCCGTCGGGAAGGCCGCCCTCGAAGGGGCCACGCAGGACGCGGTGAAGGAGCTGCTCGGCGCCGTCGAGGGCACGGTCGGCGTGATCACCGCGATGGACAGGGTGCCCGAGGTGTCCGGCTGGCTGGCCGGGTACGCCGACGACCGGCTCAAGGTCGTCGGCAGCCTCGACTCGAAGGGCCTGGAGTACGACGCCGTCGTGCTCGTCGAGCCCATCGACCTGGTCACCGAGTCGACCACCGGCCGCCGCGTCCTCTACGTCGCGCTGACCCGGGCCACCCAGCACCTGACGGTCCTCGCCTCCGACCCGGACTGGCTCCCCGCCTGAGCACACGAGATCTCCGCCTGATCACGCGAGATCTCTCGCCACGCACGCGAGACCTCCGGCTCGGTACCGGGGCGGGACTGGAGACTTCGCGTGCATGCGGGGAGAACTCGTGTGATTGAGTGGAGATCTCGCGTGATCGGGAAGAGATCACGCGTGATGGGCGTTGGTCCGGGGCGTGAGTTCCGTATCAGGGGTGCCGCTGTCCGTGCTCGATCTGTCTCCCGTGGTGAGCGGGGGTGACGTCGGCACGGCGCTGCGCAACAGCATCGACCTCGCGAAGGTCGCCGAAGGGCTGGGCTTCCAGCGCTACTGGCTCGCCGAGCACCACAACATGCCGGGCATCGCCAGCTCCGCGACCGTGGTGCTGATGAGCCATGTCGCGACGGCGACCGAGCGCATCCGCGTCGGGTCCGGCGGGATCATGCTGCCCAACCACGCCCCGCTGATCGTCGCGGAGCAGTTCGGGACCCTGGAAGCCTTCCACCCCGGCCGGATCGACCTCGGCATCGGCCGCGCGCCCGGCACCGACCAGCGCACCGCGCTCGCGCTGCGCGGCCCCGGCGGCCTGAGCGCCGAGAACTTCCCCCAGCAGCTGGGCGAGCTGCTCGCCTACTTCGAGCATTCGGACACCCGTGGCGTCAACGCCGTCACCGCCGAGGGCAACCGGCCCCCGGTCTGGCTGCTCGGGTCGAGCGGGTTCAGCGCCCAGCTCGCCGGGCGCCTCGGCCTGCCCTTCTCGTTCGCACACCACTTCGCCGCCGAGAACACCATCCCCGCGGTCAGGCTCTACCGCGAGAACTTCCAGCCGTCCGAGGTGCTCGACAAGCCGTACGTCATGCTCGGCGCGTCCGTCTTCGCCGCCGACACCGACGAGCGGGCGCGGTTCATCGCCGGCCCCAGCGGCCTGACCTTCCTCAGCCTGCGCCGCGGCCGCCCGATCCCGCTGCCGACGCCGGAAGAGGCCGCCGAGTACCCGTACACCGAGATCGACCGCGTCTTCCTCGAAGACCGGTTCTCCTCCAGCATCATCGGCTCGCCCGAGACCGTCCGAAAAGGACTGGAGCAGCTGCTCGCGGACACCGATGCCGACGAGCTGATGATCACGACCATGACGCACGCGCACGAGGACCGCGTCCGGTCGTACGAGATCGTGGCCGACCTCGCTCGCTGAGCAGAATTGCGGAATTCTTTTCCGGTGGGGACAACAACCGAATAGGCGTTTATCAGGAACCAACAAGAATTTCGGGGTTACCGGGCCGTGACCACGTGATCATGCCCAAGTTCTTGTCACCGCACCGCGCGCGAAGTTAGCGTACCGACCAGTAACGAACCGCACGGTAACACCCGGCACAGCAACTCCCCGCGAAATGGCTCCACCATTCGGAGCAACCGGGAATTGCCGTACCAGGGTGTATTCGCCGTGCCGCGCGAAAAGAGGTGGCATGGTCGGGCGGACGACGGCGTCCTTTCCCGGTGCGGCCGCGCTCCGGCAGACCGGGCGGCTCTACGCGCTGGGCCTCGACGTCGTGCGGCTGACCTTCCGCCGCCCGTTCCAGGCCCGCGAACTGATCCAGCAGTTCTGGTTCATCGCCAGCGTTTCGATCCTCCCGACGGCGCTGGTCTCGATCCCGTTCGGCGCGGTCATCGCGCTGCACATCGGCTCGCTGACCACGCAGATCGGCGCGCAGTCCTTCACCGGCGCGGCCAGCGTGCTCGCGATCATCCAGCAGGCCAGCCCGATCGTGACGGCCCTGCTCATCGCCGGCGCGGGCGGCAGCGCGATGTGCGCGGACCTCGGTTCGCGGACCATCCGCGAGGAGATCGACGCGATGGAGGTCCTCGGCGTCTCGCCGATCCAGCGCCTGATCGTGCCGCGCGTGCTCGCCGCGATGGGCGTCGCGGCCTTCCTCAACGGCATGGTGAGCGTCGTCGGCGTACTCGGCGGCTACTTCTTCAACGTCATCATGCAGAACGGGACGCCGGGCGCGTACCTGGCCAGTTTCTCCGCGCTGGCCCAGCTCCCCGACCTGTGGATCAGCGAGATCAAGGCGGTCGTCTTCGGTTTCGTCGCGGCGGTCGTGGCCTCCTATCGCGGGCTCAACCCGAAAGGCGGGCCGAAAGGCGTCGGCGACGCGGTCAACCAGTCCGTGGTCATCACGTTCCTGCTGTTGTTCGTGCTGAACCTGGTGCTCACCGCGGTCTACCTGCAACTCGTCCCGCCGAAGGGGAGCTGAGCGATGGTCACCACCAGCCCGGCCACCCGCGCCGCCCGCCTGCGCGACGCCGTCGACCGCCGGTTCGGCTTCCTCGACACCCTCGGCGACCAGATCCTGTTCTTCCTGCGCGCACTGGCCTGGGTACCGCGCGCGGTGCACCGCTACCTCCGGGAAATCGTGCGGCTGCTGGCCGAAGTCAGCTTCGGTTCCGGTGCGCTCGCGGTCATCGGCGGCACGATCGGCGTGATGATCGGGATGACCGTCGCCACCGGCATGGTCGTCGGCATGCAGGGCTATTCGGCGCTGAACCAGGTCGGGACGTCCGCGTTCGCCGGGTTCGTCTCGGCCTACTTCAACACCCGCGAGATCGCCCCGCTGGTTTCTGGTCTCGCGCTGTCGGCGACCGTCGGCTGCGGGTTCACCGCGCAGCTCGGCGCGATGCGGATCTCCGAGGAGATCGACGCGCTGGAGGTCATGGGCATCCCGAGCGTGCCGTACCTGGTCACCACCCGGGTCATCGCCGGTTTCCTCGCGGTGATCCCGCTCTACGCCATCGGGCTGCTCAGCTCGTACATCGCCTCGCGCCAGGTCACGGTGTGGTTGTTCGGCCAGTCCGCGGGCACCTACGACCACTACTTCCTGCTGTTCCTGCCGCCCGGCGACGTGCTGTGGTCCTTCGGGAAGGTGCTGGTGTTCAGCGTCGTCGTCGTGCTGGCGCACTGCTACTACGGGTTCCGCGCCAGCGGCGGGCCCGCCGGTGTCGGCGTCGCGGTCGGCCGAGGGGTCCGTACCGCGATCGTCGCCATCAGCGTGCTCGACTTCTTCCTCAGCCTCGCGATCTGGGGCGCCACAACGACTGTGCAGGTCGCCGGATGAGACACACGGGGCTGCGCAAGACCGGGGTCCGGGCCGCCGGGGCGATGTTCCTCGTCGTGATGGTCGGGCTCGCCTGGCTCTCGGTCATGGTCTACGACAAGGACTTCGTGACGTCGGTGCCGGTGACGCTCAGGGCCGACCGCATCGGCAACCAGCTCAAGGCGGGCGGGCAGGTCAAGGCCCGCGGCGTGGTCGTCGGCGAGATCCGCGGGGTCCGCGCGACGCCGTCGGGCGCGGAGATCGCCCTCGCACTGGAACCCTCCAAAGTAGACATGCTGCCCGGCAACGTCTCCGCGTTGCTGGTCCCGAAGACGCTCTTCGGCGAGCGCTACGTCCAACTGTCCATTCCGGACGGTCCGAGGACGCCGCACCTGAAGGCGGACGACGTCATCACCCAGGACCGCTCGGCCAACGCGATCGAGCTGGAGCGCGTCTTCGACAACCTCCTGCCGGTGCTCAAAGCCGTGCAGCCGCAGAAACTCGCGACCACCCTCACCGCCGTCGCGACCGCGCTGGACGGCCGGGGCGAACAGCTCGGGAAGACGCTGAGCACCGCGTCGGACTACCTCACCCGGTTCAACCCGAACCTTCCGCGCCTCGACCAGAACGTCCGCGATCTCGCGGCCGTGACCACGCTCTACGGCGACATCGCGCCCGATCTGCTCGACGCGCTCACCAGCTCGGCGGTCACGCTCGGCACCGTCAAGGACAAGGGCGCCGACCTCGCCGACGTCTACCAGCGCGTCACCGATTCGTCGGAGGAGATCACCACGTTCCTGAACAACAACAAGAACAACATCATCCGGCTGGCCACCGACAGCAAGGCCCCGCTGGAGATCGGCGCGAAGTACTCCCCCAGCTTCAAGTGCACGCTCGACCGGATGGTGGAACTGAAAGGCTGGATGGACACGGTGCTGGGCGCGGGCACGAACCAGCCGGGGCTGCACGCCGACATCACGATCACCGGGACACGCGGGAAATACGTGCCGGGCAAGGACGATCCGGCCTACCGCGCCGACAGCGGCCCGCGCTGCTATCCCAACGGCGTCCTGCCGGTCGCCGGGACGCCCGCGCTCGCGCCGGGCACCGCGCACACGCCGCTGGTCCCCGGCGGCGCCGGTGACCTCGGCCTCGCGAACTCCCCGCAGGAGCAAGGATTGCTGACCACCCTCGTCGCGCCGCAGCTCGGGGTACCGCCGTCGGACGTCCCCGCGTGGGGCAGCGTGCTCGTCGGCCCGCTCTATCGCGGCACGGAGGTGACGCTGCGATGAGGAAGTTCGTCCCCGCCCTGCTCAAGAGCCTCGTCTTCATCCTGGTCACCGGGCTGGCCACGGCGCTGCTGGCCATCTCCATCACCAACACCGGAGTCGGCGACACGCATCTCTACGGGGCCACGTTCACCGACGCGACCGCGCTGAACGTCGGCGACGACGTCCGTATCTCCGGCGTCCGGGTCGGCCAGGTCGAGAAACTGGAGATCGCGGACCGGAACCTCGCGCACATCCGGTTCTCCCTCGACTCCGAGCGCGTCCTGCCCGCCGACGTCGGCGCGGTGATCAAGTACCGCAACATGGTCGGCCAGCGCTACATCGCGCTGGAGCGCGGTAAAAGCGGCGCGGGCGAACTCCCGAAGGGCGGCGAGATCCCGATCCAGCGCACCACCGCCGCGCTCGATCTGACCGATCTCTTCAACGGCTTCAAACCGCTGTTCCAGGCCCTTTCGCCGAACGACGTCAACCAGCTCTCCGGCGAGATCGTGCAGGTGCTGCAGGGCGAGGGCGGGACCGTCGAAAGCCTGCTCGCGCACACCGGCTCGCTCACCAGCACGCTCGCCGGGCGGGACAAGGTGATCGGCGAGGTGATCGGCAATCTCAACACCGTGCTGACAACCGTCAACGGCAAGGGGGACGCGCTGGCGGACCTGATCTCCACGCTGCGCAAGCTGGTCTCCGGGCTGGCCGGGGACCGGGCCGCGATCGGCGACGCGATCAGCGGGCTGGCCGACCTCTCGGACGCCACCGCCGGCCTGTTCGAGCAGGCCCGCCCGGGCCTGAAGGACAGCATCGCCGGGCTGAACGCGTTGTCCGAGCAGCTGGTGAAGGGGAAGTCCGATGTGGACAAAGCGCTGACCACCCTGCCGGAGAAGTACAACGCGCTCGGCAGGACGGCCTCGTACGCGTCGTGGGTGAACTTCTACCTGTGCAGCGCGACCCTGCTGACCGATCCCCCGCGCGGCGTGCGCCAGACGGCGGCGAGGTGCGGATCGTGAAGTCGTTCAAGGAACGCAACCCGCTCACCATCGGCATCCTCGGCAGCCTCGGCCTCGCCGCGGTGCTGACCGTGACACTGAACTGGGACAACCTGCCGGTCGTCGGCGGGGGCACCACCTACGCCGCCGAGTTCTCCGAGGCCGCCGGGTTGCAGCCCGACGACGAGGTCCGCGTCGCGGGGATCAAGGTCGGCGAGGTCACCGGCGTCGCGCTCGCCGACGACCACGTGAACGTGACGTTCCGGGTCAAGGGCGCGTGGGTCGGTGACCGGACCTCGGCCGAAATCAAGATCAAGACGTTGCTGGGCCGCAAGTTCCTCGCGCTGCACCCGACCGGCGCCGGCGTGCAGGACCCCGACCGGCCGATCGGGCGGGACCGCACGGTCACGCCGTTCGACGTCACCGACGCCTTCAACGGGCTCGCCGACACCGTGGGCCAGATCGACACGAAACAGCTCGCGGACAGTTTCGGGTCGATCAGCGACACCTTCCGCAACTCGCCGGAGCACATCCGCACCGCGCTCGACGGGCTGAGCGCGTTGTCGAAGACGGTTTCCTCGCGGGACAACCAGATCGCCGAGCTGCTGGCCAACGCCCGGCGCCTGACCACGACACTGGCGAACTCCAACGACGACTTCGAGGCGCTGGTCAAGGACGGGAACCTGTTGCTGACCGAGCTCAACAGCCGCCGCGACGCCATTCACGAACTGCTCACCGGAGCACAGAAGCTGGCCGAAGAGCTGTCCGGGTTCGTCAAGGACAACAAGGACCAGCTCGGCCCGGCGCTGAGCCAGCTCGGCCAGGTCACCGACCTGCTCCAGAAACAGAACGACAACCTCTCCAAGAGCCTCGAACTGGCGGGCCCGTACTTCCGGGTCGTCAACAACGCCGCGGGGAACGGGCACTGGGTCGACGGCTACCTGTGCGGGCTCATCCCGGAGAACCGCGATCCGTGCGATCCGAACAAGGTGATCGGGGGCGGCAGATGACCACGACCCGGATGGGGGTACGGCTCAACCGGTTCATCCTGTTCGCCGTGCTGCTCGCGCTCGTCGTCGTGGCCGGGCTGTGGTGGCTCTTCTCCGGCAACGGGAACCATCACGTCACGGCGTACTTCTCCCGTGCCGTCGGCGTCTACGCCGGCTCGGACGTCCGGGTGCTCGGCGTGCGGATCGGCCAGGTGGACTCGGTGATTCCGCGCGGCGAGCAGGTCGAGGTCGGCATGACCGTCGACGGCTCGGTGGGTATCGCGGCCGACACGACGGTGCTCGTCATCGCGCCCAGCGTCGTCGCCGACCGGTACGTGCAGTTCGCGAAGCTCGCGCGCGGCGGGCCCCGGCTGGCGGACAACGCCGTCATCAGCAGGAACCGCACCGGGACCCCGGTGGAACTCGACCAGCTCTACGGCAGCCTCGACACGCTTGCCAAGGCTCTCGGGCCGAAAGGGGCGAACAAGGACGGCGCGCTCTCGGACCTGCTGCACACCGGCGCGCGGAACCTGGGCGGCAACGGCAAGTCGTTCAACGAGTCCGTGCGCAACTTCGCGGAACTGGCCCGCACGCTGGCCGGGAACTCGAGCGATCTGTTCGGCACCGTCGACGAGTTGCAGAAGTTCACCACCATGCTCGCCACCAACGACCGGCAGGTCTCCGACGTCAACCGCCAGCTCGCGCAGATCTCGGACACCCTGGCGAAGAACAAGGGCGAGCTGACCGGCGCGCTCAAGGGGCTCGGCGGCGCGCTCGGCGACATCCAGGCGTTCATCAGGGACAACCGGGCGCAGATCAAGTCCAATGTGGACAAGCTGGCGGTGACGACGAAGACGCTGGTGGACAAGCGCGCGTCGCTGGCCGAGGTGCTCGACGTCGCACCGCTGGCGGCGAGCAACGTGATCAACGCCGTCGACCCGGCCACCGGGACGCTGCAGGGCCGCGGCAATCTGAACGAGTACTTCGGGCTGCCGCTCACCGGCCCCGTCTACAGTGGACAGGCGGGCGGGCGATGACCGGGACGCGGCGGATCCGGCGGGTACTGACCACGATGGCCGTGTGCTGCCTGGTGGCCACGGGCTGCTCTTCCGGGGAGTTCAAGGGTGTCTACGACCTCCCGCTGCCGGGCGGCGCCGACCTCGGGCAGCGTCCGTACCGCGTGACCGTGCAGTTCGCCGACGTGCTCGACCTGGTCCCGCAGGCCGCGGTCAAGGTGGGCGACGTCCCGGTCGGGCGGGTCGAGTCGATCAGGCTGGGCAAGGACGGCTGGACCGCCGAAGCGGTGGTGGCGGTCAACGGCGACGTCGTGCTTCCCGCGAACGCGATCGCGCGGCTGCGGCAGTCGAGCCTGCTCGGCGAGAAGTTCGTCGAACTCGCGGCCGCCGATGGCGTGGGCGGCGGTGCCGCGACGGGCAGGCCGTCCGAGCGCCTCGCCGACGGCGCCACGATCACCGCGGACCGGACCAACCGAAACCCGGAGTTCGAGGAGATCTTCGGCGCGTTGTCGCTGCTGCTCAACGGCGGCGGGATCGGGCAGCTGCAGACGATCAACCGCGAGCTGTCGAAGGTGATGACCGGCAACGAGACGCAGATCCGGGACTTCCTGTCCGGACTGGACAAACTGATGTCCAATTTGGACGCGCACCGGTCCGACATCACCGCGGCCATCGACGGGCTCAACCGGCTGTCGGCGACGCTGGCCCACCGGGACAAGCAGGTCGCGGGCGCGCTCACCGACCTCACCCCCGGCCTGAAGACGCTGTCGGACCAGCGCGCCCAGCTGGTCACGATGCTCCAGTCGCTCGACCGGCTTTCCGGGGTGGCCACCGACGTGATCCACCGGAGCCGCGACGACCTCGTCGCGGACCTGCGGGCGCTCGCCCCCATCCTGCGGAGCCTGGCCGCCGCGGAGGAGAACCTGCCGAAGTCGCTGGAGATCCTGCCGACCTTCCCGTTCACCGATCGTGTGCTCGACGCGGTCAAGGGCGACTACCTCAACGTGTACGCCGCCTTGCTGCCCGCACCGGGTGTCCCCCTCCCGCCGCCGGGTGAGGGCGTCCCGCCCGGCCTGCCGACGTTCCCGTTGCCGACGACGTCCCCGGCACCGCCCACGACCGGGACGGGAGGCCGCTGATGCTCACCACCCGTGCCCGCGTCCAGGTCCTCGCGTTCGTCGTCATCGCGCTCGCGACGACGGCGTTCGTCGGCGCGAACTACGCCGGCCTCGGCAGGCTGTTCGGCGGCGGCGGGTACACCGTGCGGCTGCAGCTGGCCGAGGGCGGCGGCCTGTTCACCAACGGCGAGGTGACCTACCGCGGTGTCGCCGTCGGTCGCGTCGGCGAGCTGCGGCTCACCACCGCCGGGATGGAGGCCGATCTGCTCATCGACTCCTCGGCACCGCCGATCCCGGCGAACTCCCGTGCCGTGGTGGCGAACCGGTCGGCCGTCGGCGAGCAGTACGTCGACCTCCAGCCGCGCACCGGGGACAAGCCCTACCTCACCGACGGGGCGACGATCCCGCGTGAGGAGGCCAGCCTGCCGCTCCCGGTACCGAACCTGCTGTCCGATTTGGACTCGTTGACCGCGTCCGTGCCGACCCAGGACCTGCGCACAGTCGTCGACGAACTCGACAAGGCGCTCCAAGGCGCCGGACCCGACCTGCGGCTGCTGACCGACACCGCGATGTCGTTCACCCAGTCCGCCGCCCAGCACCTGCCGGAGACGACCCAGCTGATCGACGACGGCGCGACCGTGCTGCGCACACAGCTGGACTCCTCGCAGGCGTGGCGCCAGTTCAGCGCGAACGCCAAGGAGTTCGCCGGGCAGCTGGCCGGGGCCGACGGCGACCTGCGCAGGCTGATCGCGTCGGCTCCCCCGGCCGCCACCGAACTCGGCAAGCTGATCAAGGAGACCAATCCCGGCCTGCCGATCCTGCTGGCGAACCTGCTCACCACGGCGCAGGTCTTCGACGCGCGGACCGAAGGACTGCGCGAGCTGCTGGTCAACGTCCCGAAGGCCGTCGCGGCCACGTCGATGGCGATCACCAAGGACGGCGGACGGCTCTCGCTGGCGCTGACCTTCAACGACCCGCCGCCGTGCAAACAGGGCTACGAAAGCACTCCGCGCCGCCCCAGTACCGATCTCTCGCCGCTGCCGTTCACCACCGCCGCCGCGTGCACCCTGCCGCACGGGGACGCGA
This sequence comes from Amycolatopsis sp. NPDC059027, assembly GCF_042739735.1. Classification (NCBI taxonomy): domain Bacteria; kingdom Bacillati; phylum Actinomycetota; class Actinomycetes; order Pseudonocardiales; family Pseudonocardiaceae; genus Amycolatopsis; species Amycolatopsis sp. NPDC059027. The sequence continues at coordinate 39,213 of NZ_JBHYIK010000039.1, forward strand.
GTTCGGTGCGTGGCTCGCAGAACGCACCGCACGCCGGTGTCCCACCCGCCGCCGTCCCCGGCGTGCTGGGCGGGCTGCCGACCGCCAAGGACCTCCCGGAGATGTTATGGCTACGGAACTAGTGCCCAGGAAAGCGCTGAAGGCGCTGACGACCCGGCCGCTGCTCGCGATCGCCACGGCGCTGGTGGCCGTGGCCGCGGTGTTCGCGGGCTGGTCGGGCTATGCGTGGTTCAGCGCGGCGAACGACCCCGCCGTGGCGTACGGCGCCACCCGGGACGAGGTGCTGCGCACCGGCCGCGAACTCGTCGCCGTCCTGAACACGCTCGACTCCCACCGGATCGACCAGGATCTGACCCGCTGGCGGGACTCCTCGACCGGTCCGCTGCACGAGCAGCTCTCCCGGACCGACGACGCGACGAAGAAGACGCTCGCGCAGAACGCCGCGGTGTCGACCGGCAAGGTGCTCGACGCCGCGGTGAGCGAACTGGACACGCACGCGGGCACGGCGAAGATGCTGGTCTCGGTGGAGATCAGCGTGACGAAGGCCGGGGCGGCCCCGGCGGCCAAACGCAACCGGTTCGCGGCCGCGCTGGCCAGGACCGAAGCGGGCTGGAAACTCAGCGCGCTCGACCAGCTTCCGGTGGGGGCACGATGAGCGACGCTTGCGAGCGAATCATGGATATCATGCGCCAAAAACGATCAGACACTGCCTCGCGAAGCGAGTCGATCGCATGAGCACCAAAACCGTCCCTGCCACGGACGAGGTCCCGGAGGAAATCCGCGAAGAACTCCCTGAAGAAGAGACCGAGGAGACCTCGCAGGCACCTCGGAAGCGGTTCCGGCTGCCGGTGATCCTGCTGGCCGTCGCGGTGCTGCTGGCGGGCGCGGGCGTGTGGTTCACCCTCGAAGCCCGCGCGCGCACCTCGAGCACGGCCACCGCCAACCACGCGCTGACCGACGTCGGCGCGACCGCGGACGTCACCTCGGTGGTGACCCTCGCGCTGAACAAGATCTTCTCGTACTCCTACGACAAGACCGACATCACCGAAAAGGCGGCCGCCGCGGTGCTGCGCGGCCCCGCCCGCGATTCCTACGACAAGCTGTTCGCCCAGGTCAGGGAAAAGGCACCTCAGCAGAAACTGATCCTCACCTCGCGGGTTTCCTCCGCCGCGGTGCAATTCTTGGACAAGGATCGCGCCACGTTGCTCGTCTTTCTCGATCAATCCGCCGTCCGCGCCGACAACAACGCGGCCGATTCGGCGGCGGCCCAGCTTTCGGTGACCGCGGAACGGTCCGGCGGAACCTGGGTCGTCACCGATCTTTCCCCGCGCTGAAGACCATTTACCTGCCGGTTCCGTTCCGAACCCGGCCCGGTGAAGGAAACCGTAAGGAGAACAGGTATGTCCGCTGTTGCACGTACCAGAAGAACCGGTCTGCGCAGGCTCGCCGTCCTCACCGCCGCGACAGCGCTGGGCCTTTCCACGATCGCCGTCGCCCCCGCGTCGGCCGACGAAGTCGAGTTCCCGGTCTCCTACCAGGTGAGCGGCAGCACGACGGTCAAGAAGACCGGCAGCACCATGCGGCTCGGCCCCGGCTCGCTCGACGGCGCGCTGATCGTCAACACCGACACCAACGCCGTCTCGCTCAAGGCGAACCTGAAACTGCCCGACTCGCAGGCCGACATCTCCCTGCTGGCCGGGCTGTTCCGGGTGAAGGCCAAGGTCAGGATCACGCCGACCGGCCCGGTCACCGGCACCCTCACCGACGGCACGCTGACCACGCACGCCACGGCGAACATGGAGATCAGCGACATCTGGGCGGGGCCGATCGTGCCGATCTTCCCACTGCCCACGGTGCCTGGCAGCTGCAGGACGGTCAAACCGATCGAGATGAACCTGACCGCGAAGAACGTGGACATCTTCAACCCGCCCATCAAGGTGAGCGGCAGCTACACGATCCCCGAGTTCACCAACTGCTTCATCGCCGACGTCGCGCTCGGCGCGATGGTGTCCGGACCGGACAACGCCCTGACACTGGAGATGAACGCCGCGAGCTGAAATCCGCCGTGGGGGGGGCGCCCGGCGGGGGGCCCCCCCCCCCGGCACCCCCCCAGGGCGGCCCCCCCCCGGAGGGGGGGGCGCCCCCCCAGAAAGACAACCCCCCAGGA
>NZ_JBHYIK010000039.1:41389-43585 GCF_042739735.1 Amycolatopsis sp. NPDC059027
CCACCGCCCCCCCGCGCCCCAGACCTTCGGTGACTGTGGGGGTTGGGTCCCCCGCGGGGGCGCGCCGGCCGGGGCCCCCCCCCCCACCGGCGTTCAGCACAGCTTGGCGGACACCGCGTTGCTGGTCCGGTCACCCGCTGAGATCGCCAGCACCGGGCCGCAGAAGACCGGCACCCCACTGGTTTCCCCGCTCAGGTCGGAACCCCACGCCACGACCTCCCCGGTCGACTTCAGCGCCAGGTTGTGACTCCAGCCCGCCTCGATCGCCACGACGCCGGAAAGCGCGGCGGCGGGCACCTCGGTCTGATGCTCGTCGTTGGCGCCCCACGCGAGCACGCCACCGTCCTTCAACGCCAGGCTGTGGTTGTACCCGGCGGAAATCATGGTGACCCCCGCGGTGGCCGCGGCGGGAACGGTGGACTGCCCGTAGGTGTTGGCACCCCAGGCGAGCACCCCGCCGTTCTTCAGCACCAGGTTGTGATCCCCGCCCGCCGCGATCGCGGAAACCCCGGACTGCGCCGCCGGGGGCACGTCGGAGCGGGTGCCCCAGCTGATCACCTGACCGCCCTGTCTGAGGGCCAGGCTGTGCTGCGCGGTGGTCGCGATGTCCACCACACCACTGGCCGCGGCGGCCGGGACGGCCGTCTGGCCGTACCAGTCGTTGCCCCAGGCGAGCACTTTGCCGTTCTTCAGCGCGAGTTCGTGCGCCCAGCCCGAGGCGATCCGGCTCACGCCCGACGTCGCCTCGGCCGGCACCTCGGTCTGGCCGAAGTTGTTGTCGCCCCAGGCGAAAACGCCGCCGTTCCGGATGGCCAGGGTGTCCAGCGAACCCGCCGACACGGCGGTCACGCCCGCACCCGTCTCCGGTGGCGCGGGCACGGCCCCGTAGTCCGTGGCGCCCCAGGCCACCACACCGCCGTCGGCCGGGGCGGCCAGCGCCCCGGTCGCGGTGAGGACCGGCGCGCACAACACCGCCACCGCCGCGAACACCACACCCCGCCGGGACACCTTTCGACAACCGCAAGTACGCGTCATGGCAGTCTCTTTCTCGCTTCGAATATTCTCGCGTTCTCCCGCCAAGATCGAAGAATGATATCCCGCCACAACCGATCCCCCGCGTCCCGAACCGTCTTTGTCACCACCCGAGCAGGCAGCGCGGATAATTACTCGGCCGATGACAAGAAAACCGGCTCCGAAACACCACGTCACCCCGGTACCGGTACAAGTCTTGTTCGCTACGAAACCCACGAGTAACCTCGATACCGGCAGGTAAGCTGGGAGGCACGGCCGTACATCAGCCTTACATATCACCACAGTGCTCTGCGGCCCGACGAATGTACCGGAATCCGGTTGTCCACCACCGAAGCCCGACACGAACGGCGCGGAAGCAGCGGTCTGCCGAGGGGTCGAACTGGATCAAAGGAGATAGCAGTCATGTCCCGACTCAGGAAGTTGTCCGCCCGCGCGGTGACGACGGGCGCCGCCGTCGGCGCGGCGATCGTCCTCACCGCCGGCACCGCGATGGCCGCCACGGTCACCTACAAGGTCGGGGACCCGACCACGAACCCGCCCACCGGCGTCACGTATCTCTGCACGTTCCCCGGGATCCAGCCGCAGCCGGTGGTGGTGACCGCACAGCTCGACGCGCCGGACTCCATCCCGTCGGGCGGCACGGCGACACCGTCCAATGTGGGCGGTACGGCCACGATCACCGGAGCGGTCCACTCCCTGCTCACCGCCGTGGGCTACGACGGCATCCGCGGCACGGCCAGTGTCCCGGTCACTCTCGCCAACGGGACCCTGTCGCAGCCCGCCGCGACCGGCCTGGAGGTCCCGGAGAAGATCTATCCAGCCGACGGCAAGCCGATCACCGTCGTCATCTCGCAGGTGGCGACCTCCAGCATCCCGACCGCCACCGCGGGCAGCCCCGGCACCGCGACGCTGTCGCTCGGCCAGCAGCTCACCGCGCAGTTGCAGTTCCACCGCGGTTCGACCAACACCTGGACGTCGTACAACATGACGTGCAACCTGAAGGCCACGACACCGCCGCAGAACACCGCGTTCACCCCGTCGATCACCATCACCTAGCCCACGACGGCCGGGGGGGGGGGGGGGGCCCCCGCCCCCCCCCCCCCCCCCCCCCCCCCCCCAACCCCCCCCCCCCCCCCACCAAAAAACACAAAACCCCCCCCCCCG
>NZ_JBHYIK010000039.1:43595-48031 GCF_042739735.1 Amycolatopsis sp. NPDC059027
GTGCCCCCGGGCACCGGCCACCCCGCTCCGCACCCGATCACCACCGGAGCCGGGACATCCATGACAAGCCAAGCCCGCAGGCGGAGAACGACAGCGAGCGCGCTCACGGCCGTCGGACTCGCGTCCGTCATCACCGGCGGGCTGACCGGCGTGGGGTCGGCGGCGACCGGGCCGGAATCCCCGTCGGCACAGGAACTCCGCGCCGTCACGCGCACCGTCACGAGCACGTGCGCCTTCGCCGCCCCGATCGGGCCGCGCGGGGTGTCGGCCGAGATCACCGCGAAACTCCCGGTCTCGGCGGCGAAGAGCAAGCCCATCACGCTCGGCGAGTTGTCGATGAAGCTCGTCCTGCCACGTGACGCGGCGCAGTCCCTGGTCACGCCTGGCACTTCCGGTCACGGGTCTGTCCAAGGTGGACTCAGCGTCGTCCTCACCGCTGTCCAGGACACGAAGCACGACACGATCACCGTCCCGATGGACGTCGCGCCGACTCCGGTGCCGGACACCGGTGACCTCACCCTGACCGCGACCGGGAAGCCACCGGAGTTCGCCCTCGAATCCGCCGGACCCGTCGTCCTCGGGCTCACCGCGCCCACGCTCGCGCTGCAGTCACCCCCGCCCGACGGCACCCCCGCGACGGCGCCGGCGAAGCAGATCACCTGCACGCTGGATCCGGAGCAGAACACGACGCTCGGGTCCATCATGGTGACGCCCCCGGCGACTCCCCAGACGGCATCCCCGGCTCCGGGGGCACCGGGAGGAGCACCCGGCGAGCGGCGCGGCGAGCCGGGAACGGTGACCGCGCAGGACGAGGAGCCGCCGCCCTACATCCAGGCCCTCGGCCTGGTGCGGGTCACCTCGACGGCCACGGTGGAACGCCTGGGCGTCAAGGTGGCCACCGGCCCGACCGGGCTGGTCAAGGGCCGGTTGATCATGCGTTTCCCACCGGACTCGCCGCCCGTGGTGACGGCACAGGGTTTCGTCTCCTTCAAGCCGGTCTCGGTGCCCTTCCTGGGTTTCGGCTTCGTCCCGGTCAGCGGGACCGTCGAGTTCCTGCCGCTCGACTACAAGAACGGCAAGGACATCGAGATCGTCGGATCGCTGGACAACGGGATCCTCACCACGCACCTCGAAGTCATGGCCAGGATGAGTGACGCGAAGGTCAACGGCACCCCGCTGGACCTCGGCCCGGACTGCGTGACCGCCCGGCCGGTGGCCCTCGACATCCGCGGTGACTACGACCCGTTCGGGATCGGCGTCATCGGCACCGATCCGAACTCGCCGGATCCGAAGTTCCGCGGGTTCACGCTGCCGCCCTTCAAGGGCTGCGGCGTCGCGGAACCCCTCGACGCGCTGCTGACCGGGATGACGTCCGGGCCGGGGAACCAGGCCAAGGTGATCACCCAGAACCTCCTGCCCTGCCACGAACCCGACCACCGGAACTGCCCCAAACCGCCCTCCTGACACGCGAACGCGAGGGGCACTGAAGTCCATAAAGGACTCCCGAACGAGGACAGCCCGTAGACGATCCGGTTACCTCGCATTTTGCGCCCGGGGAGGCCCCCACGGACATCCCGCCTCAGCACCACGCGCCAGCGCGCGCGACGGGTGACTCGCGGGGCGAGTGGGGCTGACGGGAGCAGATGGTTCCGCTGAACGTCCCGAACGCGTCGTTCGCGACAGGCTCAGCACATCACACGTTCGCGTCATCCGAGCGTCCGTGGATCCAGGCTCAGCGGCTCAGCGTGTCGCCTGTTTGGGCGTCCACTGTGGACCGCTCCGCCGCGGCGCGGGAAGCAGTTCACTGACGGGGAAACGATTTCCCGGCGGCGCTTGGCACGTCCCCGCCCGCAGGGCGAGTTCCATTTCGAAGCGGGCGGCGGGATCACGCAGGTTCTCGCCGAAGGTCGACTGAAGCTGGCGCATCCGGTAGCGGACGGTCTGCGGGTGCACGCCGAGGCGCTCGGCGATCTCGACGACGTTGCCCTGACTGTCCAGCCAGGCCCGCAGCGTCTCCAGCAGCCGTTCCCGCTGTTTGTCGGTCATGCTCACCAGCGGCGCGAACAGCCGGTTCCGCAACGCACCGACCAGGCCGAGATCGGAATTGACCAGCAGGGTCGCCAGATGGTCCTCGGCACGGACCACGCGACGCGGCACGATGACGCCGCGTTCGGCGAGCAGCAGTGCGCGCCGGGCCCAGCGCAACGAATCGGCGAGAGTGTCGAGTGCGACGCGCGGGCCGAGGGCGAGGCGGCAGTCCGGGAGCGCGGCCTGCAGCGAGGCCAGTCGTGCGGCGCTGATCTCGCCGGGGACGACGAGTTTCGGCTCCACGCCGTCGAGTTCGGCGAGTACGTCGGAGTCCAGCGCCGCCATGCGGCGCGGCGGAAGCGCCTCGCCCTGGGGGTGGAGGGCAACCGGCGTCGCCTGCGCGGGGACCGTCCAGCCGATGAGCTGCGCCAGTTCGGTGATCGCCTTCGCCGGTGCGGGCGGGCTTTCGAGCACGAGCTGGAGCAGCTTGCGTCTCCAGCTGTCCAGCGCGCCCGCGGTTCTCGCCTTGGCCTCGAGGTAGCCGTCGAGCGCCACCGAGGCGAGTTCGTCCATGAACCCCAGCATCGCGTCGGCCAGCTGGGACATCACCGCCGAGGACAGGCCGCTGCGCCTGCCGACACGCATGATCCGCCGCCACGAAACCCGCGCGCCGACGCGGTAGGCGGACTGCAGCGAGTCCAGGCTGCGGCCCTCGCGCATCTCGTTCTGCCCGAGCCGGTGGTGCACCTCGTGGGACTGCTCCTTCGACACCGACGGATCCGCGATCTGCGCGACGAACAACGTGATCGCGTATTCGACGCCGGCACGGATCGACTTGCCGTACGGGCCGTCGAGCGGACGCGCGTAGGCCGGGATGGTCGCGCGGATCTCCTCGACGATCTCGGTGGCGAGGCTGCCGAGTTCGGGGCGGAGGATGTCGGCGAGTTTCCGCGGCAGTGCCGCCGGGGGCGCAGCGTGCTCGAATCCGCGCTCCAGCGACATCGCAGCTCCTTCGCTCCACCCAGCGTCCGGCCGCGCCGAGGCACGGCCACACCTCCCCGCGCCGCTGCGGGGGTGACACCGGACACATCGAAAAACTAGCCCCCGATGTGTCACCTGTTCCGCAGAAAACCGAGTTCTTGTCATGTTCGTGACAAGATCTCCGGCACCACCTCGTAGTGGAGGAAAACCCGTCCACCGGGTGCCCGGGAAAATACGTACGAACGGACGAACGCCGGCTTCGCGAGTTACCCCGTGGAGATCCGAGGGACGCCCTGGGTGCGTTGAGCGCGACGAGGGCGTCCCTCGGTGCATCGAACGCACCGAAGGCGTCCCTCGGTGCCCGCGCGGCCAACCGGGCTAACCCCGGCTGAGCAGCCCGCCGATCGCGGCCAGCACGGGTTCCAGCACTTCCAGCCCTTCGGTGCCGACGCCTTCGGTGATCCCGGCGCCGACGACATCGAAGGCGGACAGGGACTCGATGGCCGCGACCAGCTCGGCGATCGTCACCCCGCCGGGCTCGGGGAAATTGAGCCCGCCGAACTCATCGGGGTCGAGGATGTCGAGGTCGAGATGCACGTAGACGTGCTCCGCACCGGACAACGCGGCGATGAGGGCGCCGTCCTCGGTGATGTCGGGGACCCGCGCGACGAGGCCGCTCTCGGCCGCCTCCCGCTCGGCGTCGTCGAAGACCCTCGTCCCGGCGAGCACCGCCCTCCCCCGCTCCAGAGCGGGATTCGCCACGAAGTCCGGGTCGCCGTCGCCGAGCAGTGACCGCAGCACCATCCCGTGGTAGGCACCGGACGTCGAGGATTCCGCGGTGTTGAGATCGGGATGCGCGTCGAACCAGACAATGCCGAGACCCGGTCCGTACCGGAACCGCGCGACGCCGACGGGGACCAGTTCGGTCCCGCAGTCCCCGCCGATGGTCAGCACCGGCCCGCCGGGTGCCTCCAGCGCGGCCAGCTGCGCCGGGCGGTTCGCGAGCAGGACCTCGCGGTTGGCGATGCCGCCGACCACCGGCGACGTCGCCCTGCTCTGCTGGATGTGGTGTACCGGCCGGCCGAGCACGTGCCCGGCCAGCTCGGCGAGCGCCACACACCCGTCGGGAAGCTCCGGCGCGCGCGGGCTGAGCGCGCCCTGCCACTGGGGAACCGCGTTGATGAGCATGTCCGCGACGTTAGCTGAAGGGGACGTTGCTCGCGTAAGACGAGGGGTATGGGGGGGGTGGGGGGAGGGGGGCGGGGGGGGGGGCGGGCGCGCGCGCGCGCGGGCGCGCGCGCGCGGGTTTGGGTGGTTGGTTGGGTGTCTCGCGGGGGGGGCGGGGGCCCCCCCCCCCCCCCCCCCGGGCCCGCGTCGGTCACCGTGACCAGCTCGGCGGGGACGACGACGGTCGCGCGCACGCCGAC